>JBDTAI010000564.1:0-5646 GCA_039924685.1 Ktedonobacterales bacterium | reverse complement strand
AGCCCGATATAGGTCTCAGCCGCCGCGCGCACATGCTGGCCATGCATCACAATCTCGCAGCCGCCGCCCAGCACGCGCCCGGCAGGCGCGACCACCACCGGCACGCTGCTATACTTCAGCGCCATGTTGGCCTGCTGGAGATTCTCGGTTCCCTTCTCAATCAGCTTCCACTGGCGCATCTTCGCCGCCATCAACACCTGCGCCAGATTCGCTCCCACGCTGAAGTCAGGCGCGTCGTTGCCGACGACGATGGCCCGCCAGTTGGCCTGCCCCTCCTCCACAGCCGCGCGCAGCATCGCAGTCAACTCGTCGTCAATTGCGTTCATCTTGGCATGGAACTCGAGGCCCAGCACGCCATCGCCCAGGTTCACCAGCGAGGCGCTGCGGTTCTCCCGGACGACCTTGCCCGCCTTCTTCAGCGGCGCAATCATCAACACCTGCGCCTGCTGTTGAATCGGCTGGTAGCTATGTGTGTTGAAGTCGTAGTAGCTGCGGGCGGGCGTCTCGGTATAAAACGTGCCCGTACCGTTGTTCAGGACTTCCTGCACCAGCGGTGGCAGTGTGCGGCCCTCCGCCGTCATGCGTTTGGCCAGCGTCTCCACGCCCAGCGCATCCCATGTCTGGAAAGGACCGGCATCCCAGTTGAAACCCCAGCGCATCGCGTTGTCAATGTTCACGATGTCGTCGGCGATCTCTGGGGCCACCGTCGCCGCATAGAGCAACGTATCCGCCGTCAACTCCCACGCCAGCTTGCCCGCGCGGTCGTCGCTGGTGATCATCGTCTGCACACGGTCAGCCGGGTCGGGGTTGCCCTTGACGCTATCGAGCGACGAGAAGTGAACGGAGTCCTGCTGGCGATACTCCAGGGTCGCCGGATCGATCACCAGAATCTCGGAGCCGCCGTCAGCGCTCTTGACCTTCTTGTAGAAGCCCTGGCCGGTCTTGTCGCCCAGCCACTTGCGATTGACCATCTCGCGCACGAAGTCGGGCATGCGGAAGAGGTCGCGCTGTGGATCGTCGGGCAGGTTCTCATAGAGGCTGTCGGCGACATGCAGCA
Source organism: Ktedonobacterales bacterium (assembly GCA_039924685.1). GTDB lineage: Bacteria > Chloroflexota > Ktedonobacteria > Ktedonobacterales > JADMIN01 > JBDTAI01. The sequence continues at coordinate 4,589 of JBDTAI010000564.1, read as the reverse complement.
GCGTATCCACGCCCGCAAGGTCGGCGGTGCGGAAGGCGGCTGAACGCGGGCGACCCATCGCCGGGCCGAGGATCGCGTCCACCTCCTCGATCTTGTAGCCTTCCGCCAGCATGCGATGGATGGTGGCGGCAAAGCCATAGTTGCCGATGCGGTTGCCGATGAAGCTGGGGCGGTCCTTGCAGTAGACGACGCCCTTGCCAAGCGTATCGGTGCAGAAGGCGCCCATGAACTGCATCAGCGCCGGATCAGTCTCAGGCCCGGCGACCAGTTCCAGCAGCTTCATGAACCGCACCGGGTTGAAGAAGTGGGTGATCAGGAAGGAGCGACGGAACTCCTCGCCGCGCCCTTCGAGCAGCATGGTGGCGGGCAGGCCGGAGGTGTTGGAACTGACAATGGCGCCCGGTTTGGCGATCTGCTCGATGCGCGCGAAGAGGTCGCGTTTGGGGCCGATCTCCTCGATAATCGCCTCGACGATCCAGTCCGCCTCGGCCAGCTTGCCGAAGTCGTCTTCGGTGTTGCCAATCGTCACCAGCTTGGCGCTGCGCGCAGTGTAGAAGGCGGAGGCGGGTTTGGCCTTCAGGGCGCGATCAAGCCCCGTCGCGGCGAACGTGTTGCGCGTGGCGGGATCGCGGCTCTCGCTGGCGCCAGGTGGCACAATGTCGAGCAGTATCACGGGGATACCGGCGTTCGCCAGATGTGCGGCGATACCGGCTCCCATGATGCCTGCGCCGACCACTGCTGCGCGTTTGATGCTATATGGCATGGGTTGTTCCTCTTATGACAGGCGCTCGATGATGGTGGCGACACCCTGACCACCGCCGACACAGAGCGTGGCGATGCCCAGCCGACCGCCGATGGTTTCGAGGTCGTTGATCAGCGCGCCGATGATGCGGGCGCCGGTGCAGCCGAGCGGATGGCCGAGCGCGATGGCGCCGCCATGTGGGTTCAGCTTGTTCTCATCAATGCCAAGCTCACGGATCACCGCCAGCGACTGCGCGGCAAATGCCTCATTCAGTTCGAATACGTCAATGTCGCTCAGTTGCAGATGGGCGCGTTCGAGCGCCTTCCTGACGGCTGGCACAGGGCCGATGCCCATGATCTCAGGCGAGACGCCCGCCACAGCCATCGAGAGGATGCGCGCCTTCGGCTGAATACCCAGCTCGCGCGCCTGTTCGGCTGACATCAGCACTGCGCCCGATGCGCCATCGTTGAGCGGGCTGCTGTTGCCCGCTGTCACCGTGCCGTCCTTGATGAAAGCTGGCTCCAGCGATGCCAGCCGCTCCAGCGAGGTGTCGCGGCGTGGTCCCTCATCGTCCTTCACCATTGTGCCATCTGGCAGTGTGACGGGAACGATCTCACGCGCCAGAATGCCCGCATCCATCGCGGCAATTGCGCTCTGGTGGCTGCGCAAGGCAAATGTGTCCTGATCCTCGCGGCTGATCGCATATTTTCGCGCCAGATTCTCGGCGGTCATGCCCATCGGAATGTAGGACTCATTCCACGCCGCAGTCATCTCGCCCGGATGGCCGCAGAGTTCGACGCCGACGGGATTGTTGATCAACTTGGGGTTGAAGCTGGGGTTGAAGCCACCCATCGGCACCCGCGACATGCTCTCCACGCCGCCCACCACAATCACATCGCCCTGGCCCAGCAGAATGCTCTGCGCCGCCATGTTGACGGCTTGCAGACTGCTGGCGCAAAAGCGGTTGACGGTGACGGCTCCCGCCGTGGTGGGCAGCCCGGCGAGGCCGGAGATGACGCGCGCCACGTTCATGCCCTGCTCGCCTTCAGGGAAGGCGCAGCCGATGATCACGTCTTCGATTAGGTTCGGATCGAAGTTGGTAACGCGCGCGAGTGCGCCACGAATGGCGACCGCGCCCAGGTCGTCGCCGCGCACGACACGCAAGGCGCCTTTGCTTGCGCGCCCGATGGGGGTACGCGCTGTACTGACAATCACTGCATCTGGCATTGTTGGTCGCTCCTTAGCGGGAAATGTCGGGTATGTGTTTAGTAATCGGGTCCGGCCAGCGGCTAAACCCGCGCCTAAGCGTCGTTGACGACGAAGCCCGCCTGCGTGGGCTGGAGATTTTACTGTTGCTCAATGGATGGTTCGTTCAGATGCCACGTGTAGCGGCGAATACCACATGCCTACGGCGCCCAATGCAAGCGCCAACTCTCCGCCATTTGATGTGCCGCTCACCCCACAGCCTGCAGAGGCAGCCTTTGCGTCCCGACAGGGACTTCAAGGGCGTGGCTTCAGCCGCCCGCCCAGTTCCCAGCCATCAGCGTGGCCCCAGCAGCGCCCATTCGACGCTCATCTCGCTCGTCACGGTGTCTTAGCGGTCGAGGAGCTGGACGGGAACGGTGAAACGCGCCTTGTTGTTGGTCGCTATGTCGTTGCGGATGCGCGCCTGATCGTCGGCGGAGAGGGTAGCAACGCCGCGTAGATCACCGCGCGACGCCTTATAGTAGGTGATCGTCGCGCTGGCGGCCAGCGGCACAGCGCCGCGCCCTTGCAGATCGCTGAAGGCGCTGATCACCATTGCCCCCGACGCCGTCTCGCCCAGACCAAACTGCGCCGCCGCATGCACAGTGCCGACGTGGTTGAGCCGGTCTGGCGATTCCGGCAGCGTCACCTCCACGCGCTCAGGCGCCACCGCCGTCACCTGCACACCCAACACGCGGGCAAACGGCACGGAGTTCGCGATCAGGCTGCGGATCGCCTCGAGTTCCAGCATAGACTCTCCCAAGATGAGCGGTGCATAATCAGCGATGAATCTAGCGAGCGCCAGTGGGCGTCCACCGGACGCCTCTACAATGACGGTATGCCTCTGCAGCCCTTCTCCAGCCTGCGCAGGCTGGCTTTGTGGCGTCAGCGCAGAGGTACGGGTTTACCCGCTGGCCCGCTCCGCACCCTACAATGGATAGCCATTGCGCTCGGCGACGATGCCCGCCAGTTCGCGCTGAAGCGGCACAATCACGGCTTCGGGGTCGCCCAGATAGCGGTGCACCTTCGCCAGTTCGTCGCGGCGCTCCTGACCGTCGAAGGTCATCGCCAGCGTCCCCTCCATCGCCAGCCGCGCCTCATCGAAGAGCCGCAGCGTCGCCACCTGCGCCATCAGCGCATGCGTGTGGGCATTGGCGGCGCCGGAGCGGGCGGCGTCGAGTGCGCGGGCCACGGCGCTATCGGCGGCGAAGATCGTGATCATCGCGTTGGCGGCGTATTCCAGGAACTCCTGCTCCTCCTGCATGGTGGACATATACTTCATGGCGCCGCTCATCACACAGTAGATCGCCGCGCGCTTCATCCGCTCCACCAGATTGACACTCTCGCGCAGTTCGGCGGGCGTCTCTGCGGTGGCGAAGTCGGGCGCAACACCACTCGCCACCTGCTCCTGAATCTCAGGGAAGACCGTGAAGAGGTCCACCTTGTTCTCCATTGCGCGGCGGAAGAGGGTGCCGGATGTCACAAGCCGGTTGACCTCGTTGGTTCCCTCGAAGATGCGGTTGATGCGGGCATCGCGCCAGGCGTGCGAGATGGGGTACTCGTCCATGAAGCCGTAGCCACCAAAGACCTGCACGCCTTCATCCACGTTGCGGCCCAGCACCTCAGAGCAGTAGACCTTCGCAATCGAGCACTCGATGGCGTACTCCTCGATGGCGGCGAGCTGCGCCATGCGGTCCTCACCGGCGGCCAGCCGAGCCTCCTCTACCAGCCCAACGGTGCGGAAGGCCAGCGCCTCTGCGGCATAGACATCCGCCGCCATATAGGCCAGCTTTTTCTTGATCATGCCAAAGCCATTGAGCGGACGGCCAAACGCCTTGCGCTCGTTGCTATACTGCGCCGCCATGTTCAGCGCCGCCCGTGCGCCACCGGACGCGCCTGCGCCCAGCTTGAGCCGCCCGACGTTGAGGATGTTGAACGCGATCTTGTAGCCCTTGCCAATCTCGCCTAGCACGTTCTCGACGGGAACCTGCACATTGTCGAAGTAGACCGTGCGGGTGGACGATCCCTTGATGCCGACCTTCTTCTCCTCGGCGCCGGTGGAGATGCCGGGCCACGCCGATTCCACGATGAAGCCGGTGTGCTTGGTGTCGTCCACTTTGGCGAAGACCACCATCACATCGGCGAATCCCGCGTTGGAAATCCATTGCTTGGCGCCGTTGAGGATATAGTGCTTGCCGTCCTCGGAGAGCGTGGCGCGGGTGCGAATCGCCATCGCATCAGAGCCGACCCCCGGCTCGGTCAGCGCATAGGCGCCGATCCACTCACCAGTCGCCAGCTTCGGCAGGTACTTCTGCTTCTGCTCGGGTGTGCCATAGAAAACGATGGGCAGTGTGCCGATGGTGGTATGCGCGCCATGGGCGACTGCAAACGACGCCTGGCGCATCTCGTTGGCCACCAGCGCGCTGACGATCATGCCCAGGTCAGCCCCGCCGTACTCCTCTGGCACATCAATCATCAGCAAGCCCTGCTCACCCGCCGCCTTCACCAGACGTGGCATCAGCCCCGGCTCCTGCGCGTCAATCTCATCGCTGTGGGGCATCACCTCGCGCGCAATGAACGTCTCGGCGGATTCACGTATCTG
>JBDTAI010000563.1:0-4087 GCA_039924685.1 Ktedonobacterales bacterium | reverse complement strand
CCTGCAACTTGGCAGAAACGCGCTGATCGATCCGCTCACCATTCTGCTGGGTATCGCGGCGTTCACGCTCCTGCTACGCTTCAAGCCCAACTCGGCCTGGCTGATTATCGGCGGCGCGCTGATCGGCCTGCTCGCCCGCAGCGTGGGCCTGTAATCCTGATGCCTTAGCTTCATGGCGTCCGTGCTCCGGCCATTCAAGGCCGCGAACGGTCGCCCTCACTCGGGCTTGAAGATGCTGAAGGGGCGGTTGTCGCGGTAGAGTGGGGCGGCGTCGCGGTCGCGGTCGGCCTGGGCGTCGGGCGCGAAGTACCGGCGCCACTCGTCGGGAGCGTCTTTGCTCTCGCCACCATGCGGCGTGATGCGTGTCCGCACGCGGCAGATCACCGGCGTGTTGACGGCAGCGCCCGCGATGATCGCCTGCCCCTTCGAGAGCGCAGGCAGATTGTCGAGCAGATCGCGGCCCACGCCCTCCACCGCAGCCGCCACACTCGCCTGGTCCACCACATTGACGATGCGCATGATGCACTGGGTTAGGCACTGGCTCAACACGTCGGCGTCCAGCTTGCCGGGCCGCTGGCTGATCAGCCCCACGCCGATGCCGAACTTGCGCCCCTCGGCCAATACCTGCTTCAGAATGTTGGTGGTGACGACCTCGCCGCCATGCGGCGCGAAGTGGTGCGCCTCCTCGATCAACACGAAGGCGGGATAGGGCAGGTGGCGTTCGTCGCCCGCGTGGACCTTGCCACGCTCGGTATCCATGCGGGCGCGGTAGATGCGACGCAGCAGCGTGGCGACGATCACCTGCTGGTCGCGCTCGTCTACCTCGTTCAGTTGCAGGACGGTACACTGCCCCGGACGCAGCACTTCGCGCAGATCGAGATGCTGGAGCGGATCGAAGACCATGTTATTGTCGCCGAAGCGTTCGTCAATCTTCCAGTGCAACGCGGCGACGGTGCTGTTGCCGCTGTCGTCGCCGCTCTCCTCGTTCTTGTCGCGCGCCACATCGGCCACGGCGCGCTTCAGTTCCTCCGCCGTCCACGGCTGGCCTTTCTTGGCGCGGCGCAGCGTGTCATATGCCCGCCCCAGAAAGTGATGCTGCTTGTCGGTCATGCCGGGCAGCAAGTAGCGCAGATCACTCAATTCCAGCGTCGAGAGGCGCACCTTCACAGCGTCGTGCTGATAGAGTCTCGTCTGCGCATGATAGCGCGGTCGGCGAATCGGTGTGGGCCTGCCACTGGCGCCATTGCTGCTCCTCATAGGCGGCTCATCTTCGCCAAAATCGTCGCCATTGGCGAGTTCTTGCAGGGTATTGTATTCACCGTGTGGGTCAATCACCAACACGGCGGCGCGATTGTAGGGGCGCATCAACTCCTCGATGATCACGCTGGCAAGGTAGCTCTTGCCTGCGCCAGTGCTGGCGATGATTGCCAGATGCGTGCTGACGACATCCTTCACATCCAGCACAATCGGCACGGCCCCGGCGGGGCGGGTGAGGAGCGAGCCAACCAGCGCGGAACCATGCGCGCCCGCCGACTTGCGCGCCAGCACACCACTGAGCCAGGCGTCGTCGGCCAGATAGATCGGCGTGCCGGAACTGGGCGGAATCCACGGGTTGACGAAGGCGCCATAGGCGGCGTCGTAGTAGCCCATGATGGCGACATGTAGCTCGAAGAGATCGCTGGCCCGCTGGTCATACCCCACCAGCGCCGCCACCTCGGATGGCGAGACGCCCGGCTCCGAGAGGAACGTATCGGGATACAACTGCACCGGCTCGCGCTTCAGGATGCGCCCCAGCACGCGCTTATCGCCTGCCTCTTCGAGGGTGTAGTAGACGTATTCGCCGTTCTTGAGCAGGCGTTGCTCGTCGCGTGAGATGAAGGTATACTCGTGGATCGTCTCGCCAGGGCCTTTGGTGATGCCCACCGGCGCCGACGTGGCCAACCTGGTATTCCCTGAGCCTTCCAGGGGTGTCATCATATGCGGCATCCTTTACGCGCGGTTACGCTGGCGTCGACCAGACGCCCCCTACACATCTCCAGCCCGCGCAGGCGGGCTTTGCGGCGCCAGCCCCTAGGCGCGGGTTTACCCGCTGGCCCACTGCTATCTATCCTGCCGTCTGCACCTTGAGTCTCCAGGCAAAGTTGCGCTTGACGATGGAGAGCAGCGCGCGATTTTGCGGGAACAACGCCTCGAGCCGTTCGATGGTGCGCAGCATCGCCATCGGCAGCAGTGGATTATCCTGGGCGACGGCGTGCGGCAGGTAGCCCATGTGCAGGTAGGGACGCGCGGCGGGTGTTCCATTGGGCGACGAGTCAGCGACATCACTGCGCGGCGCGGGCAGCATAGCCAGCGTATCGGCTGAGGCGCTATCGGCGAAGTAATGGAAGGCGCGCAGTTCATCCTCCGGCAGGGTCCAGATCACCGCGCCGAGATCGGGCGCCAGCGGCGGCACACCATGACTCACCCGTCGAACGCCGCCATACGAACCATACGAACCATATGACATCGTACCCAGCAGTAGAATCGAGACGAGTACAGCGCGTTCGGCCAGGTAATCGGGCGAAAAGACTTCCACCTGTTCATCGTTCGAGAGGCGTGGCCCCAGCACACCGAACGCCGGATTGAGCAGGATCGTGTCATAGATCAGCCCGACGGCAAACTCGCCAGTCAGCGATCCATACGCTGGGTCGGGCGCTGTATCGTGCGCCGTATTGGGCGCCGTATCGGCTGGCCTCGGTCGGCCTGGCGCAAACGGCGATTGGGGCGCACTGGCGGCGACATCAGGTAGAGCGAGTTGCCCTGTCGTGGCTGGTCCGGCGCGCAGCGGCACACGCACGAATGCGCCAAAGGCATAGTTCTCCGGCTGTGGCGGCGCAGCAATCTCGCCTGCGCCAAACACCTGGCAGGTGTAGCGTACATGCGACTCCGAACGCACAATTTTGCCAATGTTGATCGCGCCTGATTTGGTTGCGCGGGCGCCATTGTGGCTCGCCGACGCCGCCAGCGCGCCATTCACCGGCTCGTGTCCCGTCGCCATAGGGTCAGCCTCCCTTCCGCCATGCGTCTTTGCTGCGTCTTTGCAAGGGAGTATAACACTATCGCGGCAAGCTGGCCGAAAAGTAGCCCAAATCGCCTTCACTGCGCCCTATTTCGCCTTATGTGTTGGCACGCTGGTCGGCGCAACGATGGGTGGTGTCGCGGTCGGCTGTGTCGTGGGATGGATGAACTTGCTCACGGCGTTGATGCTCGTTCGATAGGCGAAACCGGCGCCAATCGCCAACACCACCAGCAGGATCAGCAGGATGATGAACAACGCGCCACTGCGGATACGCGATGTCCGCTTGAAGCGCAGTGGACGCGGCAGCGGGCGCGTGGGTGGGCGATTGATGCGCGGCGTGGCATGATGTCCCGTCAACGACAGGAAGGTCGCCGTATTCCAGCGTTCCTCCTCGGAGATCCAGTGAGAGGGAACGACAGCAGTGTCATACTCCGCATAGCGATCCTCATCGTCCTCATCGTCCCCATCGTCCTCATCGTCGCTGTCGTCAATGGAGCCTTCACGCAGCAGCCGGGCGAAGGTGGCCGAGTCGTTGGCATCTATGGGACGATGGCGCGGCGCGCTCAGGGATTGCATGGATGTGGGCATGGGCATGGACGGAGGCGCAGGCAGTGGCGCGGGAATGCCCGGCATGGATGAGTGCGACGGAGGATCGGTCATTGGCCAGGAGGGAGGCAGCGGTGCAGTTCCCTCACGGGACGGCGCTGAAACTGGCATAGAGGGCAGCGGCGCCTGATCCCACGGCTCGTCATCTGCATGCGCAAACGGATCGGGCGGTTCGGGCGCGCTGGCGGAGTCAGACGGATCAGCCAGCGATGGCGCCAGTGATGATAATGATAGCGATGATGATGTCGCAGATGCGGGGGGATGGTCCGACATCCCAGCCTCCTTCAGCATTGGCGTCCCACCCTTTGAGATAGCACAGCCGTTCCTCATGTTGACGCTGTTGACAGTGTTGACAGTGTTGACGTTGTGTTTGTATGTACCGGTTGCGCGCTGGCGCGCCATCCTCACATCACTCCATACGGC
>JBDTAI010000562.1:0-5138 GCA_039924685.1 Ktedonobacterales bacterium | reverse complement strand
CGGGCGTAGCCGTCGTAATCGAACGTTTGGCTTGCTACCACACAAAGAAGGGCGCAGTTGCACTATAGTATGAAAAGCGGTACAATGGCGCCGACTCAGCAGCGTCTCACAGCGTCTCGCAGAGTCTCACATGGTTGAACATAGTTGCACATAACAGGGTGGTTCGGAGGTTGCGTTGAAGGCACTGATCGCTGGCGGCGCCGGATTTATCGGGTCTCATCTTTGCGCGCGTTTGCTTGACGAAGGGCATTTTGTCCTTTGTGTAGATAATTTATTGACCGGCGCAGAACGTAACATCGCAGCTTTGCGCGACCGTGCTGGATTCCGCTTTCTACAGGCCGACGTTACCAGGCCGCTTGCGGCGGAAGGCGCCAATGGTGTGGGCGATATGGACGCCATTTTCCACCTCGCCAGTCCGGCCAGCCCAGTTGGCTACTGGATGTATCCCTTCGAGACGATCCGGGTGAACACCGAGGGCGCCTTTCAATTGCTGGATGTGGCGCAACGGACGGGGGCGCGCTTCCTGATGGCATCCACCTCTGAGGCATATGGCGACCCGGAGGTTCACCCGCAGCGTGAGGATTATTGGGGCAACGTCAACTCCATCGGTGTGCGCGCCTGCTATGACGAGAGCAAGCGGCTTGGCGAGACGATCACGATGGAATACCATCGTCACAAGGGCGTGGATGCGCGCATCGTGCGTATCTTCAACACGTATGGACCCAACAGCCAGCTCGACGACGGGCGGATGATCCCCAACTTCATCACACAGGCGCTCACTAACCAGCCCGTCAGCATCCACGGCACAGGCGCGCAGACACGCAGCATCTGCTATGTTGACGATCTGGTAGACGGCCTGATGCGCGCGATGTTCACTCCTGGCACAAACGGCGAGGTGTATAACCTGGGCAACCCCGACGAGCAAAGCATCCTCACCTGGGCGCAATTGATCATCCGCCTCTGTCAGTCAACCTCCGCCATCGTCTATGAGCCGAAGCGCGAGGACGACCCTGAACGCCGCAAGCCCGACATCCAGAAGGCCCGCGCACAGCTTGGCTGGGAGCCGCGCATCACGCCCGAAGAAGGGTTGCGCCGCACGATTAGCTGGTTCCGCGCCGAAATGGAGCGCACTGGCCTTTTGCAGATGGTTGGCGCCTAGTTAGCGGCCAGAAATAACCGACTGACTAAACGCTTGCTGGCCAAACGCCTGAAGGTATCCGTCCTATGGAATCCGCTACCAGCCCAACCAGCCCACAGCCACTGATGCAGCAGCAACGTCTCATGACCATCGGCGTCGTCGCGGCGACGCTGGTGGCGCTGATCGCGTTGGTGGCGCTGCCGACAACACTGGCAGGCTGGCTGCTCTTCATTGGCGCGGCGCTTGCGCTCACAGTGATCGCGCCGCTCGGCGTCCTGTGTGTGCTGCCGCTTGCCGTCGCGTTTGGCTCGCTGGCAACCCTGGGCATTGGTGGCCTGCGCGCCGGACCAACCGATCTGCTGGTGGGGCTGCTCACGATCAGCGGGTTTGCCGCGCTGGCGCGCAGGCGATCACGATCCCGTCTTGCCGCGTCGTTCTCACCTGCATCGTCTGCATCCATACGCGCGTATCTCGCCGATCTGTGGCAGAGCCATCCGGAGCGCATCGCACTCTTTGGCGCGCTGCTCGCCTACCTCGGTGTGATTGTGCTGTCGCTGGCGGTCGCCACCAGCCGCACCGCTACACTCAAAGAGATCGTCAAGTGGAGCGAGGTGATCGGCGTCGTCGCACTCACCTGCTGGCTGGCGCGTGGCCTGTGGACATTGCGGCTGATCGCCTGGGGGCTGATCGTCGCGGGCGTGGCGCAGGCGCTGCTGGGCTGTGCGCAGTGGGCGCTGTCGAGTGGCAGCGCGGGGCCGGGCGGCGCGAACATTCGCGTATTCGGCACGTTCGACCAGCCGAATCCCTATGGCGGGTTTCTCAATTTCGGCCTGCCGCTGGCGCTCTCGCTGGCGCTCTTCAGCCGCGACGTGCGCGAACGCTGGGTGGCGGCTGCCGCCACCGCGCTCTTGCTGATCGCGCAGGCGCTTGCCGATTCGCGGGGCGCGCTGATTGGGCTGGCGGCGGCGGTGATCGTGATCGTGGTGGTTGGCTGGCGACGCGAGCGGCTGGCGGGCGTCATCGCGCTGATTGGTATCCCACTGGCATTGATCGCCTGGTTCACCCACCTGATCCCGATACATATCCAGCAGCGCATTCTCGATCAGTTCCGCGTGGGTGGGCTGACGCTCAGTTGCGGCGCCAACAACGGTGTGAATGACGCCAACTTCTCGACGGTGGAGCGGCTGGCGCACTGGGTCGCCGGGCTGCGGATGTTCGCTGCGCATCCGCTGCTGGGCGTCGGCGCGGGCAACTACAACGCCGCCTATCCAGCGTATGCTATCGCCTGCTGGCCAGAGCCGCTGGGCCACGCGCACAACTACTACATCAACGTCGCCGCCGAGACTGGCCTGCTCGGCCTGCTGGCTTTCCTGGCGCTGGTGGCTGCTGCGCTCTATGCGGGCTGGCGCGCAACCCATCTCGCGCAAACAGCGCAGTCGGCAACGACGCACATGACTGAGGTGGCGGCGTTGCGGCGGGCGCTCGGCATCGGCTTCTTCGCTGTGGTGGTGGCGCTCTGTGCCCACAACGTCACCGACGATCTCTATGTGCATGCGATGGAGTTGCAGTTCGCCCTGAGCCTGGGCTGCCTGTTGATGCTGGCTCCCCCTCGCCTGCCACACAACCGCGCAACCGCCATCCCGTTACTGCCTCGCTTCGGCGTCACTGCCCAGAAGAGCGATTGAAGGACACTGGCTCCTGCGTGTATCCTGCATGTATCGTCCCAGCCCGCGCAGGCGCGGCTCTTGTGGCGCACGAGCGCCAGCGGCGCGGGTTTACCCGCTGGCCGCCGCCGCTGGCAGGATTGCTGGCGCGGGTATGCTATGCTGATAGCTGGTCGGGTGACAGGCGAGATGGACGCCCCGCGTCCTTGGCCTGCTGCTCGTTGTGAGTGCCAGAGAGAGCTGGAACATCTCCTATGCGAGTCGCTTTCAACGCGAGTTTTTTGCAAGAGCCACATACCGGCACAGGCCGGTATCTCTATAATCTGCTGGCTGCACTGGGTCGGGTGGACGGCGTGAATGAGTATGTCGTGCTAACGCCACATCCGCTGGCGCCGGAAGCCAGGCCCGAGACGCCTTCGACCTTCAAGTGGGAGACGGTTCCCGTTGGTGGTCCGGTGGCGCGCAGCCAGCGGATCGAGAAGGTGGCGTGGGAGCAACGCACATTCCCTCACGCCATCAAGCGCATTAACGCGCAGTTAGCGCATATCCCGCACTTCGCGCCGATGTGGCGGTCGCACGGCATTCCGCAAATTGTCACGATCCATGACGTGATTAATCTGCGCCTGCCGGAGTATCGCGCTGGAACGACTGCGCGGGCCTATACCACCCTCGTCGCCAACGCCGCCAAACACGCCACTGCTGTGATTGCTGTCTCGGAGCATTCCAGACGTGACATCATCGAGCTACTGGGCATCCCCGAAGAGCGCATCTATGTGATCCGCGAGGCGCCTGCCACCACATATCGCCGCATCACCGATCCCGAACGTATCAACGCGGTACGGGCAAAGTATGGTCTGGGTGAGCGATTCGTGCTCACCACTGGCATTGACGTGCGCAAGAACGTCACCACGCTGATCGGCGCCTTTGCCGCTGTCTACCATGAACTCGGCGAAAGTGACCTGCAACTCTTCGTCATCGGCGATCCGAAGCGGCTGGGCAGCAGTCCACTCTTCCCCGACTGGCGCCCGCTCACCACGACGTTTGACATTGCGGACCAGGTGGTGTGCGCGCCAGTGGATGAAGAAGACATGGCGGCGATCTACAGCGCCGCGTCGTGCTTCGCCTTTGTCTCGCTCTATGAGGGCTTTGGGCTGACGCCGCTCGAAGCGATGGCCTGCGGGGCGCCGGTAGTTTGCTCGGACCGCACCTCGCTTCCAGAGGTGGTGGGCAGCGCAGGCATCCTGGTGAACCCGCAGGACGCTGACCGCATCGCCGACGCCATCCAGCGGGTGCTGGCCTCGCCAGATCAGGCCGACGACCTGCGGGCGCGTGGACTAGCCCACAGCAAGCGGTTTAACTGGGATACCGTGGCGGCGGAGACCAGCGCGCTCTATGCCGAGATTACGGGCACAAAGCGCGATTGACCTCTCTCCCAGCCGCTCCCCTACGGGTGGAGAGGAGTCAGAAATTCCCCTCTCCTACGAGGAGAGGGTCGAGGTGAGGTCAATCGCGCCCTTTCCTGTGTTGGAAGGGATTGGTCGGAGGGGTTGGGGTCGTATGCGGGTGGTGATGATCTCGAAGACGTTTGTGGCCGATACGGCGCAGCGGCAGCTTGAATGGCTGGCCCGCCAGCCCGGTGTTGACCTCACGCTGATCACACCGCCAGCGTGGCGCTCGGACGATGGGCGGACGTTGCACTTTACATCACGCTATACCCAGGGCTATCGAGTGCGCACGTTGCCTGTGCTCTTCAATGGCCACTACCATTTCTATGTCTATCGTGGCCTGCGTGGGACGCTGCGCGACCTCAAGCCCGATCTCGTGCATATTGACGAGGAGCCATATAATCCGGCGGGCGCACAGGCCCAGCAGCTTGCCAGCCATCTGCATGCGCCGACGGTGTTCATCGCCTGGCAGAATCTCTACCACGACTATCCCTTGCCGTTTGCGCGCCTTGAGCAATACGACTACAAACGCGCGGCACATATCATCGCAGGCAACGCGGCGGCGGGCGGCGTGCTACGGCGCAAGGGCTATACCGGCCCGATCTCGGTCTTCTCGGTGCATGGCGTAGACCCCGACATCTACCATCCCCTGCCGCGCCAGGAACGCGCAACTGCCGACGGCCAGTTTGTGATTGGCTATCTGGGGCGCCTTGTGCTGTATAAGGGGACGGGACTGCTGATCGAGGCGCTGGCTGGTTTGCCGTCCGCCTGCCGGGTGCGCTTCGTGGGGAGCGGACCCGATGAGGCAGCGTTGCGGCAGTTGGCGGTGGAGCGCGGCGTGGCGGATCGCGTGGAGTTCCGGCCCGCTGTCAGCACGAGCGGCGTTCCCCT
>JBDTAI010000561.1:0-2706 GCA_039924685.1 Ktedonobacterales bacterium | reverse complement strand
ATGGTCTCGGAGAAGGGGTAGAGGTTACAGACGACCAGGTCAATTGGCGCGAGATTGTGCTGCGCAAGCTCCGCCATATGGGTGGGGTCGTCGCGTTGCGCCAGGATGCCGCCATGCACAGCAGGATGCAGCGTTTTGACGCGCCCGCCAAGTATCTCCGGGAAGCCCGTGAGATCGGCGATGGAACGCACCGGCACGCCTGCCTCTTCAAGGGTGCGCATGGTGTTTCCGGTGGAGAAGATTTCGACGCCCAGCGCGCTGAGTCCCTGGGCAAATTGCGCAACGCCTGTTTTATCGTCAACACTGATAATTGCGCGCATCGGCATGGCTCCTCGCTCCTCTCGGTTGCTGCTGGTTGCTGCTGGTGGTAGATAGATCGCACACCACAGGCTACCACATTACGCCAGCGAGACCCAAAGAGAAGATCAAGGTCGCCAGCCTGCGCAGGCGCGGTTCTCATGGCTAACGGCCCGTAGTCGCGGATGTACCCGCTGGCCCTCTCACAGATTCGCCATGACACCTTTGCAGATGGCGCGCAGGGTGGGGAAGACGCCAACGCCGGTGAGCGCCGACGCCTGAAACGTTGGCGCATGGCGGCGGTTGAGGTAGCGTTCGAGTGTCTCCACTGGCACGGCGTTGGGCAGGTCACGCTTGTTCCACTGCATCACGAACGGGAAAGCGCCGAGGTCTTTGCTCATGCGCTTCACGTTGGTCTCCAGTTCGATCAGGTTCTGAAAGTTCTCTTCCAGCTTCTCCGGCGCGGAGTCGGCCACAAAGACCAGCCCATCTACCCCATTGAGGACGGCGACGCGGGTGCGCTCGTAGAGTACCTGCCCTGGCACGGTATAAAGCGCAAAACGCACCCGGAAGCCATGCACGCTGCCCAGATCAAGCGGCAGAAAGTCGAAGAAGAGTGTACGCTCGCTCTCCGTGGCGATGGAGAGCAGATCGCCCCGCGCCTGCTGAGGCGCATGGCGATAGATGTATTGCAGGTTGGTGGTTTTGCCGCAGAAGCCCGTGCCATAGTAGACAATCTTGCACTGAATCTCGCGGTTGGCGACGTTGATCAAAGCCATACGAAACGGTATCCTGCGCGGTCGGCGCTCATAACGAAACACATCACAGCAAAACACATCACACCCAGGCTAATCCTGAAACAGGTAATCAATGGTGTTTTCAACTGAGGTGCGAAACTGCACGTTGACCACCTGCTCACGCGCCTGGGCGCTGCCCGAACGCACCCGCTCAAGAACGCGCTCAAGCTCTTCAGTGGCCTTGCGCGCCAGCACTTTCACCAGCCCCACATGCGTCTGTTTGTCGAAGACGACGACGAGCAGCCATTGATCACCGATCAACGTGGTGTAGATGTTTTCGTAGACGCCCTGCTGCAAAATCGCGCGGAAGTCGTGCTCGCCCAGAATCTCGGCGACCTGCCGCGACGACGAGAAGACGCCGGCCAGCAATGCGCCGAGCGCGATCAGGTCGCGTTGCCCAGTCTGGCCTTGCGACGCGATCAGTTGACCACTCTTGTCGAGAGTGAGCGTATGGCTGGCGGCAGTGTCAATCGCCAGGCGCCCCAGCACACGGGTGATATTGCCTAGCTCACCCTCTGAGACAGTGAGATTGGTGAGTTGTTCCATACGGTCCTCCCGATGCGGCTCATGGCCCTGGTGCGTGGCGCGTCGCCATGTTGCGAGCATTATACGGCTTCGCGCGCCGGGCCGCTAGCCATACAAGACTTTTCGGCGCTATGCCAGCGGGCATGGAAACCTGGACGCCCAATTGACACGGAGAAACAGCGGGAAACTGCATGAAATAGCAGCAGTTGGCAAATAGCGGGGGTTGGCACAAGTTATGCATAATCATCACTACATGCCGTGAGGCACAACACGAGGAAGGGTAGTCAGGATGTTTTTGATGAGCAACTCACTTGCAATTGAGCGCGCCGATATACCAGACTACTACATGGAACTCGGAACAGACGATGACGACACGAGGCGACAGTGCGCTCACATGCGCTACGACGCCCCGCCTGACCTGTATGGCGCCACCAGCGCGAGCCACACACCGACCGTCGCCCGTTCGGAGGGGCGCTCCACAGTGCTGATCGCCGATGACGAACGCAGCATCGCCGATCTGCTGGCCGAGTTTCTTACCAGTGTGGGCTACCACACCCTGGTGGCCTATGATGGCGAAACGGCGCTGCGGCTGGCGCGGCTCTATCACCCCGAACTGCTGCTCACCGACCTGTTCATGCCCGGCCTCGATGGGCTGACATTGCGGCGCGCGCTGCATGCCCTGCCCACGACACGCGATATTCCCGTGGCGTTGATGAGCAGCGCCCGCCCCAGCGCGAGCAAGCTACTTGGCGCCCCCTTCCTGCCCAAACCCTTCGACCTGGATCAGGCGCTAGCCATCGTGGAGCAATACGTCGCCGTGCCGCACGATGAGTGAGCGCGGCGACTGGACCCCAACGCAATCCCCCTCGTGATGGAGCGTATGGGCCCCCCTCAGCTATGGCGCCCTGGCATGGTCATGCGCGCGCCGAGGAGTAGCTGGCGCTGGCACGATGAGACCACCAGCGCCAGCATGCCAGTTACACAGCGCAGTCGCAGTTGATAGGCTCCGGAGCATTCGTCCGAGACTGTCCCTGTCTGAATGAGGTTTTCCCCTCCATCTTTTGCATCTCCGCTCAAACCGATCTAG
>JBDTAI010000560.1:0-7981 GCA_039924685.1 Ktedonobacterales bacterium | reverse complement strand
CGCATCTCACTCTGCTATCAGGAAGCGGTCTATCTCTGAGAAGAGCATGAAGTCCCCCGCATCTTTGCCATAGTAGGCCACCGCGATGCGCCCATCTGGCCCAATCAGGAAGTCCGCCGGCATACGGGCAATGGCGCCTCCAGCGTGTAGCACGCTGCGGACATTGCCCGCGTTGATGTTGTGTTGCGATGCCTCACGATAGTCACTTCCGCGCGCCAGGCGGCCGCGGAGTACACCCAACAGCGAGTTTTCAAGGCCATACTGGCTGTAAACCTTGTGATCCAGGTCGGCGATGATGGGGTAGGGCGCCTGAAATTGATCGAGATACTGGTGGGTGCGTTGTGGCGACGACTCGAAGAACGCAATGACCTCCAACCCGCGCCACCGATACTCCGGGTAGCGATGGATCATATGCCATGTGCGCAAATTGCAAAGTGGGCAAACGGCAGCGCGATTGAACGACACCAGTATCTTTCGCCCCCTGTACTGGGCTAACGACACCTGTTTACCGGTGATGTCTTGCATAGTGAATTGGGGCGCCAGTTGCCCAACTTTCAGCCGCATAATCCCCCCTCCCAGGTCGCCCATTGCGCGCAACCACCCCTTTTGGGCGCATTGACACGCACATCTCCCTTTGGCCGCCTGACGCATGCCCAGATTATAGCTGAGGTCTGCAACCATACGCAGGATTGTGGAAAATGGGGGATAAGCAGGCTATCTGACGGCGCAAGGCGATCAGATATGGAGCATCAGCAAATAGGCGAGGCGGGCGAACCAGAACCAGAACCACAGGGAGCCCAAACCGCCAACAATCCCAGCCATCCAGAAGAACTCGCGCGGCGCGGCGCGCAACTCACGCAGTGTCAGCCAACTCCAGAGCGTCAACCCCAGCGCCAGTGGCAAAAAGATCAGCGTCACTGAAAAGAACGGCGCCAGGAAGCTGATCACCAGACACACCGCCGCGACAAAGGCAAAGATGCTTGCCTGCGCCTCACGCGGCGTGGCGGGCGGCGATGTCGGCTGGCTGGCAGCTTCCGGCGCAAGGGCATGGCGGAGTGGCGCATATGCCGACGCTTCGACGGCGGCTGCCAGCGGCGCCACTGGCGGTCTGGCGGGCGATGGAGGCGCTACTACAGCGCCGCCAGCTTTCAATGCCGTCCCACACCGTCGGCAAAAGCGCGCGGCGGATGCGTTCTGCGCGCCACACCGTGCGCACACTGGCGGATGTGTGGCGTCATCATCGAGCTGGCCATGCGACGCGGCGCCATTGCTTGCATCGTCGCTACCCATATTGCTACCCATATGCCCGCCAGCCGCTCCGTTCTGGCCCGCCCGCCAGGCTGGGCGTCGCGCTGTATCCGCAATGATGGGGAGCGCAGGTGATGTGTCGGCCCCATGATGGAGCAAGGGCGGCACGGGCGCCGCCAGCGCCGCGCGGCAGGCGCGCAGTTCAGCCTCAAGCTCCAGCCCGCTCTGATAGCGCTGGGCGGGATCGAGTGTCATTGCCTTCTGCACCACGGCGTCGGTCCGCTCGCTCAACGCGGGATTGAGGGAACGCAACGACGGCAGCGCATGGGCGCTCAACCGCGCGGGCGCCTCGGTGGGCTGATAGCCCGTCAGCAGATAGAACAGTGTGGCGCCCAGCCCATAGACATCGGTGCGCTGGTCGGTAGCGCCCGCCGCCTGATATTGCTCCGGTGGGGCGTAGCCAGGGGTGAAGGCCAGCGCGGCGCCAATCGTCTGCTGCCCCTGCTGATAGAGTTTCGCCAGTCCCAGGTCAATCAATACGGGAATGCCGAGGGTCGCACTCAACTTGATGTTGGCGGGCTTCACATCGCGGTGAATGATCGGGACGGGCTGCACGTGCAGGGTATGCAGCGCATCGCAGATCGGCAGCATCCAGTCGAGCACCTGCGCCTCATCCGGCGGACGGCCCGTGCGGCGAATCTGCTCGATGGCGATGTCTTCGAGCGTCCTGCCATCCACGTAGTCCATCACCAGATAGAGGCGACCATACTGCTCGAAGACGGCATAGCCGCGCACCAGATTCGGGTGGCGCGTATTCAGCAGGAACTCGGCTTCGAGGCGGAACTGGCGCTGCGTATTGGGATCGCGGTAGAACGCCTCTTTGATGGCGCGGCAATGCCCCAGCGTCACGTCTTGCGCACGATAGATATGCCCGAAGCCGCCGCCACCGATGTAGCCATGGATCACATAGCGGTGCAGCAGAAAGGTCCCTGGCGCAAGCGCAGGCGGCTGAAACGCAGTGGTATTCTGCGGCGGTTGTGGTGACGCTACCTGTCGCATGGCGCTTTCCCTTTCCTGTCTGCTTCCTGAGCTATT
Source organism: Ktedonobacterales bacterium (assembly GCA_039924685.1). GTDB lineage: Bacteria > Chloroflexota > Ktedonobacteria > Ktedonobacterales > JADMIN01 > JBDTAI01. The sequence goes on along the minus strand of JBDTAI010000560.1, from coordinate 5,638 downwards.
TCGTGTAGCACTATTACGCACGGTGCTCCGCACTGGCGCTGACCATAGGCTAACTCTCGTACCTACGATACGACCCACCGCCGTCAACGAATCTGAACGTGTCTGAACGTGTCTGAATGTGTCTGGCGGCGTGCAGCGTAAAGAGTCAGACGGATTGCGCGCCAGATGCGTTGCGCTTCCAGGCGAAAATCGTCAGGTTGGCCAGTTGGCGTCCCTATTCCTCGTCCGCAACTGTCACCTGTAGTATACACACTTTCCACGCCGGCGCTAGCGATGCATTTCATCGCACAGTACGCACAGCGCGCACTGTGCGCGCTGCAACTGCCATTTGCGCTGGCCAAGTGTGAGCCATACGATACATAACGTCCTACCCAGCGAATACAATACACGTAGATCAAGGATAATAGGGGCGCGGGGTGATGGAACAACGTGACGATGCTGGTTGGCAGTCAGAGAGGATGCTGCGATGCTGGTACGCGCAACGGCGCTTACGGCGCCTGGTGGCGCTGGACTGCTGCCGTTTCTGCTGCTCGGCTTTCTGCTGGCCGCCGCGCTCTCCTATGGGTTGAGCGTGGGCGTGCTGCGCCTCTGCCTGCGTTTCAACCTGCTCGACAAGCCTGGTCCGCGCCGAGTGCATACCCGACCGACGCCCCGGCTGGGTGGCATCGCCATCTTCCTCGCCTTCCTCACCGTCTCGCTGCTCTTCTTCAGGCCCACCAACGCCAATGAGGCGCGCATCTACGCCGGACTGCTGGTGGCGGCGCTACTGGTGGTGATCGTGATGGCCTATGACGATGTGCGCGGCCTGCCCCCATTGCCACGCCTCGCCGTGCAGACACTGGCGGCGCTGATCGTGATGTTCCCCGGCGGCCATGGTGTGCTGATCGAGGTCATCCACAATCCGCTTGTGGCGGCCAGCCACGAGCAGACGGCGCTGGCGCTCTGGCTCGCGGTCCCCTTCACCTGGTTCTGGATCGTCGGCATGATGAACACGATCAACTGGGTGGATGGGCTGGATGAACTGGCTGCGGGCGTGGTGACAATCACTGCCGGGGCAATGACGGCGATTAGCTGGGAGTTAGGGCAGTACACGACGGCGATCCTCTGCGCGATACTGGCGGGCGCGACGCTGGGCTTCTTGCCACTGAACTGGCGACCCGCGCGCATCTTCATGGGCGATAGTGGTGCGATGTTCCTGGGGTTGGCGCTGGCGGTACTCTCGAATGTTGGCGGCGCGAAGCTGGCGACCATGCTGCTGCTGCTTGGCCTGCCGATCCTCGATACGGCATGGGTGATTGTACGTCGCTTGCACGCTGGACACTCACCACTGCGCGCCGACCGCGCCCACCTGCATCATCGCTTGCTGGCGAGCGGCCTCTCGCAGCGCCAAATCGCGCTGATCTTCTATGCCATCACAGCAACCTTCGGCGTAGTGACGATTCTGGCAGCCTATTTGCAGGCGCACGCCTCAGACTGGACACAGCAGTTGCGACTGATCCCCTGGCTGCCAGTGTTGAGCGTGGCTGCAACCGAGGCGCCGACCCTGCTGGGGCTGGCGCTGGTCGTGCTGGTGAGCGTGCTGGCATGGCGCTGGGCAGCCTGGCGCCGCAAGCGTACCGGCCTGCCACCGGGCGCCTCCTCCGCGGAGTGGATGACGCCTGCCCATTCAACACCCAAATCACCTTCACCACCACCATCGCCACGCGCTGATCCGCGGACCAATCCCGCCGTCACTCCTGGCAGAAGCCCCGGTGGCAGCCTCTCACATCCAGCCGGCAGGCGCGACTACCTTCGCTAATGTTCGATTTGTCGCGCCGCCCGCCATGTGATACCGTGAAGATCGCATGACTTCTCCTCCATGAGAAGCCGCTTGTTTTCGATCCTTCAGGCTAGGTTTGCGCAATGTTGTATCAGCGTGTCACTCTGCCCAACGGCCTCCGCATCCTCTCCAGCCAGATGACCTCCGTTCGCTCCGTCAGCGTCGCGTTCTACTTCGGTGTCGGCGCGCGCTATGAGGAGGCTGAAGTGTCAGGCGTCTCGCATTTCATCGAGCACATGCTCTTCAAGGGATCGGCGCAGTACCCTACCGCGCAGGCGATCTCTGAGGCCATCGAGGGCGTGGGTGGTGTGCTGGATGCGGCCACCGATAAAGAACTGACTGTTTTCTCGGCCAAAGTCGCCAGCCGTCACTTCGACCTCGCCATGAACCTGCTCGCCGATATGGTGCGCCGCCCGCGCCTCGATCCCGTCGAACTCGAAAAAGAGCGGCGCGTGATCATCGAGGAGTTGGGCATGTACCGCGATAGTCCGCAAGAATGGGTGGGCGTGCTGGCCGATGAGGTGGTATGGCCAGATCTGCCACTGGGACGCGAGGTGGCTGGCACACGCGAGACCGTCAGCGCCATCTCGCTCGACCAGATGGACGCCTATCGCCGCGCCCACTATGCGCCGAATAATCTGGTGATCAGCGTGGTGGGCGACGTGACCAGCGAACAGGTGATGGCAGCGGTGGAGCGGCTGCTTGGCGATTGGGAGGCGGCGCCCTCCCCGGTCTGGCTGCCCTGTCCACAACCAGCAGGAACGCCGCGTGTCAAGCTGGAGACGCGCCGCACCGAGCAGACGAATCTCTGTCTGGTGACGCCGGGGCTGGCGCACAATGATCCCAACCGTCATGTGCTGACTCTGCTCAACGCCATTCTGGGCGACGGCATGGCATCGCGGCTCTTCCTGGAGGTGCGCGAACGGCAAGGGCTGGCGTATGATGTGAGTTCTTCACCGGTCGCCTACCATGATACCGGTATGTTTGTGGTGTATGCCGGTGTCGAACCCAAGCGCACAGCGGCGGCGTTGCGGGCGATTCTGGCGGAGTTGGGACGCATCCGTGCTGAGGCGCCGCCAGTTGAGGAACTGTCACGCGCCAAAGAGTACATCAAGGGGCGCATGGCGCTAGGGTTGGAGAGCACAGGCAGCGTGGCATCGTGGCTGGGCGGGCAGGAAATCTTGCTCGATGAGATTCTGGACCTCGACGACGTGCTGGCGCGCATTGATGCGGTCACGCAGGATGATGTGCAGCGTCTGGCCCAGCGTCTCTTCCAGGATGAATGGCTGCGTCTTGCTGTGATTGGCCCTCAGAAGAACGCCGAGGAGTTGGATCGGCTGCTCAAACTGTGATGCGGTCAGCGGCCTCTGGACAGGAGCCGCTCCGCTCGCCCTGGCTCGCTTCTCGCTGCGTTGGCGCGTCTCTGCTGAAGCCGCGCCTTTGCACTGGCGCCACAAAGCCTGCCTACGCAAGCTCAAAGCTAATTGAGGGCTGATTTTGCGGCCTCTTCAGCGGTCGGCTCGACAACCTTTTCGCTCAAAGGCGCTGCAGTGGTGACTGGTGTAGCCGGGAGCGACTCGACGCTATTGCGATCAAGTGCGGAGTCGTCGCCAGTGTGAGTGAGGATGTTCTGCGCGTATTCGCTCAGTTTGGTGATGGCATCACCTGCGGTCGCGGCGGGCTTGTTGTCGTCGGTGTTGCCGGTCAGGCTCCAGTTCATCTCCTTGAGGGACCCCTGAAACTCGCGGAACATCTTGCCGAACTGCGATCCCATCTCCACCATACGCTTGGGGCCAAACACCAACAATCCCACCCCCAGCAGCAGCAGAATCTCAAACCAGTGTCCCATCAGACAAGCCTCCTTCGTCGGCGCCGCATTTGCTTTCTCTGTATTGTACATCATGTACACCAGTTCACAATGAGAGGATGGCGCTGTATCCTCATTCCTGACACGTCCTCGTCTTTCCTCGCCTTGTCGAGCATCCACTGAGTGTGAAAAGACTTGCCCAATTCCCTGTTCCCCTGGACAGTCTCACCTCCGAACGCTTATAAAAAGAGATCTCGGCATTGAGCGTGATGCAACCCCAACATCCCTATCATTCGGGCACTGGCTGGAGCTTTTCAGATATTTACAAACGCTCGACAATGAGCGAGCCATGCAGATAATCGCGGGGAGCGAGCAACGCCTGACGCGCCGCCAACAGAGCCTCCAGAAATGTCATAGAACACGGTCGCGTCGATGAATATCCCTCCGCCTTGTTAGGCATCCAATGAGCATGAAAAGGCTTTGCCTCCCTGCTCCCCTCTCCTTGTGGGAGAGGGGTCGGGGGTGAGGTTCACCGTTACCGCTTGCCGACCGGCGTTGCATCGCCTGATGGATGCGCTGTGTCAGCCGTATCTGCGGCCTCTGGCTCGTCCTCCTCGATAATGCTGTTTGCCTCGATGATCGCGGAGGCGGCGGCGATGGAGCCTTCGGCGATCTCATCTTCGTTGGCATGATCGTAGGGGCGTTTGGCGCCGTTCACAGCGCCATCCGTACCAGTAACCCCTGCCAGAACTGGCCGCTTCTCACGCGCCAGCGAGAAGAGCGCCGCAACCACGCACATGATCGCCGAGAGGTAGAAAACCGCGCGCAAGCCCAGCATAAAGGGCGAGGCGATCAGGTTGGGGAAGAACTGCTGACTGAGCAACTGCGTCTGGCTGGCGGCAGGCAGCGCGTGCAACGCCTGCGGTGGCAGCAGAGTCGCCATCGGGTTATAGCCCAGGAACGCCGCAAAGAGCGCCGCTGTCGGGGGCAGATTGGCGATCTTGTCGGCGACGCCGCCCGGTAATCCCGCCTGCGTCAGTCCATTGGTCAGCGAGGCTGGCAGCGCATTGGCCAGGCCCGCCGTCACAATGCTGAAGAAGACGCCGATGCTCACCAGCGCCGCGCCATTCTGGAAGGTGGAACGCATGCCGGAGGCGACACCGCGATGCTCACGCGGCGCGCTATTCATCACCACAGTTGTGTTCGGCGCGGCGAAGAGACCCTGTCCGATGCCCAGTATCAACAACAACACAAAGAACCAGCCATATGAGAAATCGGCGGGCAGGAACGTCAGCCCAAGGAAGCCAACTGCATTGATCAGCATGCCCGACACCATGAAGGCGCGCGTCCCCATGCGATCCGAGAGCCAGCCGCTAATCGGCCCCATCACGATGAAGCCGACCAATAGTGGCGTCATATAGATGCCCGCCCAGAGCGGCGTCTCCTCGAACGTGTAGCCATGCAGCGGCAGCCAGATACCTTGCAGCCAGATCACCAGCATGAATTGCAGACCGCCGCGTGAGAGCGACGCCAGGAAGCCGCTGATATTGTTCGCCGTGAAGAGACGACTCTTGAAGAGGTCGAGCCGGAACATCGGGTCGCTGGCATGCAGTTCGATCCAGACGAACGCCAGCAACAACGCGGTTCCGCCGATCAGCGCGGCGATCACCCAGGGGTTGCCCCAGCCCATCGGCGAGGCGCCATACGGCTCGATGCCATAGGTGATGCCCAGCAGCAGGATCGTCAGTCCGGCGGCGAACGAGATGTTGCCCGGCCAGTCGAGCTTCTGGTTCTTGCGGATGGTGGCCGTCTCGCGCAGCATCAAATATGCCCAGATCGTGCCGAAGATGCCAAACGGCACGCTGACAAGAAAGACCATACGCCAGTTAATCACCGCCAGCACGCCGCCGAGGATCAATCCGACGAAAGAGCCGACGATAGCGGCCATCTGGTTGATGCCCATCGCCATGCCACGCTGGCGCGCCGGGAAGGCGTCGGTGAGGATCGCCGCG
>JBDTAI010000559.1:0-9134 GCA_039924685.1 Ktedonobacterales bacterium | reverse complement strand
AAGCGTTCTTTCGTCAGCATGAGCGGCAGGTGGTGGCGTATCTCTGGCGCATGACGGGCGACGAACAGGCAGCGCATGATCTCAGCCAGGAGACGTTTATTCGGGCCTGGCGGCACTTTGCGCGCATCAGTGGCTATGAGCAGCCTGGCGCCTGGCTGTTGCGCGTGGCCACCAACCTTGCGCTCACCTATCTACGCAGCGCCGGAACACACAGCTCCACCCACTTCGCCGATGGCGATGAACCTGCGCGTAGCGATCCCGCCCGCCGCTTCGTCGAGCGCGATCTGGTGCAACGGACGCTGCTGGAACTGACGCCACAGCAACGCGCATCGCTGGTGCTGCGTGAGGTCTACGGCTTCTCGTGCGAGGAGATCGGCCAGACACTGGGCGTCTCGCGCGGCGCAGTGAAGATGGCGTTGCTGCGTGGCCGCGAGCAGTTCCGCGTCCACTATCTGCGCCACACAGCCCCAGATATATCGAGTGGACATGCGCCGGATCAACATGAGCAGCGCAACCAGCAGCAACAGGGAGGCTGGCGATGAACAACTCCTCGACACAGGATACCTCCGGCTCTGCCGAGGCGTGCGCGCTGCGACTGACCACCGAGACGCTCTCCGCCTGGCGCGATCACCAGCTTGCTCCTCAAGAGGCCGAACGCATCGCCTACCATACGCCTACCTGTCGCGCCTGCGCCGAACGGCTGGCGCTGTTTGAGGCGGTCGCTACGGCGCTTCGCCAGCAGCCAACGCCCACGCCGCGCCCGTCACTCTGGCGCGAGACCCACCTGCGACTCCTCCATGAGACCCAGGGAACGCCGGAAATGTTCGCCAACCCAGCCAACCCGGAACATCGCGCGATACGCTCGACCACAGACGCTGGCGCCAGGAACGGGCAGCGTCGCACACCAGACTGGAGTTCGCCCATCATGTCACAGAGCCAACGCCCAACCAATTCTCCGCGCACAACACAGACACATCGCCTGACCCGCGCTGGCCGTCTCTGGCGTAGTTTAGGGGGCGCTGTAGCTGCCGTGCTGGTGGTGGGGTTGCTAATCGGCGTGCTGGTGAGCCGTCATGGCTTCCTCGGCCTGGGGGGAACCACGACCAAAATGAAGACGCCGACGGTCTCCACAACAGCGACCACCACGCCAACCAGCACCGCCGGACCGTGGCAGGTCGTTAGCACAACGCTTGGCTATGGCGATATGCTGGCGCCCTCGAATCCCAGTGTTGTGTATCTGGCTGGCGCCGGTCCAGCGAATGGAACGAAAAGCAGTCCCCAGATAGTTACTTTGCAACGTTCCGACGATGAAGGCGTTCACTGGACGAAATTGACGCCACCTGCGCCGAATGGGCAGGTGATCCAACCGGCAAGTATCAATGTGTTTGCGGTAGCGGTCAGCCCGATCCAAGCTGATACTGTCTTTCTGACCATTCAGGCAGAGCAGGCGGGACTCTGTAGTTCATCCGGCTTTGCTTCGCCACTGCATCAGGGGCAGCCACCGGTGGGGAACAAACTAGCTGCGGTAGTTCTTGCAGGCCTCATCTGCCAGATGCAGTTTGTCAGCGTAAATGGCGGCGTGAACTGGCATCACCTCACACTGCCCGCACCAGGCGTGATAGGGAGATACGGTGTCTCGCTACCGGCCCTAAGTGATGGTGGATTCGAAGCGCAGGGGACGCGCCTCTATTCAACAGTGACAGATACAGTGCTTGCCGCCAGTAATAATGGTATTCCCGGCGGGCGACTGGTGGCGAGCGACGATGGCGGCGTGACCTGGAAGCTGGTGGATGCGCCAATGGCGACGCAAGGGCAGGCGATCTATGACTACATGCCTGCGCTAACGGGCAGCACGATCTTTGCTGTGACGGAGCCTGCTGGGGTGCAGGGACCGCCCTATACAACGCCAACCCTCCAATTGTGGCGTAGCGCAGATGGTGGCGCAAACTGGGTGAAGGTCGGTGGCATCCCCAACAATGCGGACAATGGCATGCGGGTCACCATCGGCTCCAGCGGCCAGCCACTCCTCTACATAGACACAGCAGGAACGTTGAAATCAGGCGCCTCACAGGGGGCGAATACACTTGAGGTGAGCGGAGATGGCGGCATCAACTGGACGCATGCGCCAAATGTCAGCGATGGCGTCACCTTATCATCTCAGCCGCTCGGCGTGCTGTCGAATGGCGCGCTGGTGGTGCAATTTAGCGACAACTCGTATCGCGCCTGGAAGCTGGGCGACACTGCCTGGCGCACAGTGGCGCCCGCGCCTCCCAGCAGCATTGGCTCTCTACAAGCGGCGCAGTACAACTTTGCACTCTTCTCGACCGATAGCGCCGGTCATGCGAGCATCTGGCTCGTTGCTGACGACAGCACAGGGAACACCACCACACAACTGCTCGCACGCGCGATCATCTCGTGACCTCTGACCTCACCTCACCCCCTCTCCCTGTGGGAGAGGGGTATATTTCTTTTCCATACCCCTCCGTCCCGTCACATATGCCTGGGCTATGCCGCTTGACGCACAAGGCCGTCAGGGTCATAATGGCAAGAGAGAAATCCTCGGCGTGGTTGCTTGGTGAGTGCCTGTGTGGAGCGCTGAGGCGCCGCGACGGCTGGCGACATACCTGAAAACACGGCAGAGACGATGAGGGGCAGGAGAGCGGTAGATGGGGCAGACGGCGTTAAGCGAGAGCCTGCGCACCGTCGAGGCGGAGATCGCAGGTGGCCAGGCGGAACGCGCCCTGGCGCACTGTCAGGAGTTGCTCACGCGCTTCCCCCGCGCCCTCGCCATCCAGCGGGTGATGGGCGAGGCCTACCTGGCGTTGCGCAAGACACGCGAGGCGATTGCCGCACTCGACCGCACACTGACAGGCGATCCCGAAGATGCGCGCGCCTATTGCGCGCGTGCCATTGTTCATCAGATGCACGGCGACGCCCAACAGGCGCTCACCTGGTATCACCGCGCCTGTGACGCACGCCCCGAAGACCAATCACTACGCGCGACCTATCGTGAGATGGCGACCTCGCTGGGCCAGCCCGGCTATCGTCCGTCGCGGGTGGGCCTGGCGCGGCTCTATCTGCGCGGCGATCAGTTCACCCATGCCATCCGTGAGTGGGAAACGCTGCTCGCCGAACACAGCGATCTGCTCGAGGCGCAGGCAGGGCTGGTGGAAACACTCTGGCGCGCCGGACGGCTGATGGCTGCGGAAGAGTGGGGCAAGCGCCTGCTGGCGAACGCGCCCACCTGCATGAAGCCGCTGCTGATCACCGCGCTGATCGCCCTCGATGGTGGCCGAACCGACGATGCTCAGCGATTGGCCCAGCGCGCCACCGAACTCGATCCAGACCACCGTTTCGCGCAGGCGCTCTTCGCCGACCGGCTCGCGACCGGCGATACTGGTGTGCGGCTGCTCGTCTGGGGATCGGAGGCCGACGCTCCACAGCCACTGGGCATTCCCGCCAACGCTCAGGCGAATTCAGCATTGGGGGGAGCCCCAAATGGCGCGACGACCGCTGCCAGCATGGCGGGTGGAGTCTCAGGGCTGATGGGGATGTCGGCGGCGCAGACGGCGTATCCCAGCGCCTACCCCTCGCAGGGGAATCTGGCGCAAGGTCTTTCGCCAGCGGCGCAACGCGCCGTGGACCGCGCGCTGCAACCCGGCGGACAAACGGGTGAGCGCAAGATCAGCCGCCCGCTGGTGGATGGGCAGGCGTCGTCACGCATCACCTCGACCTCACTTGGCGGATCATCGCTGCCCCTACCGCCGCCCCCCATGCCAACATTGCCCACTGGGCGCCCCTCGGCGCTGCCAGCGAACTTCAGCAAGATGTTCGAGGAGACGGCAGGCATGTTGTGGACACGAGAGCCGGGCGAGAGCGATCCCAACATCGCCGGTATGGAGCCCCCCTCACAACCACTGCCACAACAGCCGGGCGCCACGCCACCAGAGCGCGGAGCTGACACATTTGCGCGTTCGTCGCAATTCGTGCCGCCCGCCATCGCCCAACATGGCAGCAGCATGGAAGATACCGAGGCGCGCATGGCAATCAACTGGGTACAGTGGCTGCAAGCGCAAGGCGCCCGCTCCATTGCGCCCGGCAGCATGCCCAATCCTATGGCAGGCGCCCCGTCAAGCCCGCTCGGTGGCCCATTCGCCACCATGCCGCCTCCGCCACAACAAGCGCCACAACGTCCACCGCCGTATACACCGCCGCAGCAAACACAACAGCCGCCACAACGTCCACCAGTTCAACCGAGTCAACCGCTGTCCCAGGGGCAGAGCGGCCAGCCGAGCCGCCCGAGTCAGCCGCTCTGGGCGCCTGATCCTGCCGTACCCGCTGCGGCGCCAACCATGCAATCACGACCCTCGCTGCCCTCACTACCACCCCTGCTGTCGGGGCAGGCGGCCCAACCAGCGGCGCCGTTCAGCCGACCGTCAGGTCCACTCGCGCAGCCAGCGCCAAACGTGTTACGCTCGATGTTTGCGGAACTCGAACCCGAAACACAGGCCCACGGCATCATTGACGCCGAAGTGGTGGTCGCCGCGCCGCCCACACCACCCATATCGCAACCGCTCACACAATCCGGCGTCCAGCCCCAAGCAACACTCGAAGCGATGGACCGTCAGCTTGCAGCATCCGGCTTCCAGCCGTTCACACCGCAGCCGGGAACACTTGCCGCACTGGCGAATCAGCAGGGTGAAGCGCAAGCGCAGCCTGAGCCTGTGGCCCAATCTGCGCCGGGACTGCGTGGGACGCATGTGACCGGCGGCCCACAGCGAGCGGGATCGCGGCATCAGTTGGGTCATGCTGGTGCTACCACCATACCTCTCGCCGATCCGTGGGACATCTCCAACGCGACAAGCGGTGAATTGCCCACGCTACAGGCAGCACACGCGACGCAGGCATCAGGCAAGTCGGATGTAATCCCGGTGGCGATACAGCCAGCGATACAGCCGCTGGAACCGCTGGAGTCGGCGCCTGCGCCCTTACCCACTCCGTTGCCTGCGCCCCAGTCGCCGACCGGCCCCGATCCGAAGGACTATCCGGCGCGGCTGGCGCGAGCGCGTGAACAACGCGACGCTGGCAATCTTGACGCTGCACTTGTAGAGTATGGCGCCGTGCTGCGCAACGCGCCGGACCTGCTGCCCGACGTGACGCATGACCTCGATGCCTTACTTGACGAGTCGCCGGAACATCCCGAACTGCATAAGCTGGTGGGCGATGCGCGCATTCGTCAGGGCGACTATTTCAGCGCGCTGGAGTCCATCAATCGCTCGGTGTCACTGACGCAGGCACAAGACGCTTCACATGATGACCAGCAGATGACTGAATAGCGGGGAAAACAGCATGGAGACGATCTTGCAGCGCCTGATGGCAATAGATGGTGTGACCGGGACGCTGCTGGTGGGCAAAGATGGTCTGGTGGTGGCCAGCACGATGGAGAGCGAAGACGGCGAACTGCTGGGCGCGATGGCGGCGGCGGCATATGACGCCTCGGCGCGCTACATCGAGCAGCTAGGTGTCGGTGACGTGCGCCACGCGATGTTCGAGACGCCCGGCGGCACAGTGCAGGTGACAGATGGCGGCGATCTGCTGGTGGTAGTGCGCAGCGCCTATCACGCCAACATCGGACGCATCCGTATGGAGGCCGGACAGGCCAGTCTGCGCCTCGCTGAGCAGATCGGCAGCTATTGACATGCTCCCCTGCTGGCCGACCATCACCTCGCTCGGCATACACACGGCATACAGTGGCGGGCGCGGGTGATATGCTGTAGGGGCGTCCGGTGGACGCCCGCTGTATCGCCATAGAGCCAAACCAGCTATGTGATTTGATACACAACAACAACGACAACCAACACAACAACACACAAGGGAGCATATTGTGGAGCAAACGCTGATTATCGTCAAACCGGAGGGTGTGCAGCGCGGCCAGATCGGCGTCGTGCTTGGGCGCTTCGAGCAGCGCGGCCTCAAGATCGTCGGCCTCAAACTGATGCAGATCACGCCGGAGCTGGCGTCGCAGCACTACGCCGAACACCAGGGCAAGCCCTTCTACGAGGGGCTGGTGCGTCACATCACATCGAGTCCCGTGGTGGTGGGCGTGCTGGAAGGGCCGAGCGTCATCAGCCTCACCCGCAACATGATGGGCAAGACCAACCCAGTTGACTCACCCTCCGGCACGATTCGCGGCGACTATGGCCTGAGCGTGGGCCTCAACATCATCCACGGCTCCGATGGCCCCGAAGCGGCCCAGCGTGAGATCGGCCTGTTCTTCAAACCAGAAGAGTTGCTCACCTACGAGCGCGCCGCCGACCGCTGGATCGTCGAGTAGTTGGCGGGGCAGAGCCAGGCGAGTCTGCACATGCTGCGTGCGGCTCGCCTGGCATGCCAGCCTTGCATGTTTGAGTGAGGGCGAAGAGGATGGAGCGCTTTCCGCAGGATACGACGCCACTGCCGCCGTCGCGCCCTGGCTCATCGCACTGGCGCATGGGTGGGGAGCCAGCAGACGCAACCCCTATCCCGGATGATGCGCCAACTACCTATTCGACCGGCTGGCAGAACGCCCTCTACCCGCCGCACGATGCGCCCACGATTGCCTCGCGCATCCCCGCTGATGTGTATGAGAACGCAGCATATGCCAGCTATGGGGACGCCAGCCAGCGGCGTCCAGCGTGGTCAGCCACGCACCCAGCAGCCTATCGCACTACGCCCTTTGCAGGGCTTCACCAATCGCGTATGGCGATTACTATCGCGGCGCTGGCGATCACCAGCGCGCTGATCGCTACGCTGGCGCTGGGATTCACACTGGGGCGCAGCATGGGGCTAGTCGGCGGTCATTTCCCCGGCGGGCCAACGCATACGCCAGTGATCACCGACTTCCTCAGCGGCGCACTGGCGTCCACGCCCGCCTCTGTGAACCTGACCAGCGAGGGCGCAAAAGACTGGGCGCACTGGGGACTTCAATCGGCGTCGGACTTCGATCATAAGGCGTCGGGCGGCGCGATCAGCGATTTCACCTCGGTCGGCTCACCCTACGTGGTGCGCTATGCCACCAGCGCGATAGGGTTTAGCTGGAGCGATGGGGCGCCAACCGGCAGCGCGACGCATACGACGACCGAGCTATTTTTCATCGGCGAGCACAGCGGGTTCACCTTCAGCGTTCCGGCGGACCGTACACTGCGCACACTACGCATCTACGTCGCTGTGTATGCCGCACACGGACAATTGCAGGCGACTCTCAGCAATAGCAGTCTCGCGCCCTATGCGAATGCCGCGATTGACACCAGCAGCGCCACCAGCAGCACGAATGCTGTCTACACCATCGTCTTTCGTTCCCGCTCACCCAACCAGCGGCTCACCATCCAGTTCACCACGCTCTCAGCGCATAATTTTCTGGGCAGTGTGGGCCTGCAATCGGCGACGCTGAACTGATACGCTGAAGGCCATCAGATCAGTGATAGGAGCGCTCACCGGCGCGAATGGCGACTGGCAGCATGTTTTCCTGCGGGGGCAGCGTGCAGCTATAGTTCTCGTTGTACGCGCACCAGGGATTGTAGGCCAGATTGAAGTCGAGCAGAGTGGTTGTCGTGCCGTCGGCGGCTGTTTCGAGATGTGTTTCCAGGTAGCGCCCGGCGCCATAGGACTCTTTGCCGCTGGTGGCGTCGCGGAAAGGAACGAACACCTCCTCACCTGCTGGATCGTCAACATCCTTGAATGCCACGAGACGCAGTTGCTGGCCACCAACGCTGAAGCGCAGCTCGCCGTAGCGCAATTGCGGGCGGATGTCGCCCTGTGTCGAGCCGAGCGGGACGATCTCTTGCCGCTCGAAGGGAACGACGTTCGCCACCACCCGGTATGCCAGATCGGGCGGAAAGTAGACCAAGCCGCCAAAGCCGCTGCTACGCTTCGCCGCTGGAATGGGCGACTGCCGCGACATGCGAAAGAACTCATCTTTCTGGCGGCGCGATTTCTCAATCTCCTGAATGTAGGCGTCTGTGGCCTGCGCGTTAGTTGTATCGCCATCACTGGTCATTGTCGGTTCTCCTTTCGCCCTCATCTCCTCATAGCATACGTCTCACACGCACCTCATGCGCCGGATGGGGCGAGGTCGGCATGATTTCCGGTTTTGCAGCGCGCGAACGGATAAGCGATAGGGATGGTTCTGATAGCATATAATGTGAGGGATATGTTCTCACAGGCTGTGCCAACAGGCCAGACCACCTATCACACAGGAGCGCGCCGCTATGGGATTCAACATGAAAGACCTTCAGAAGATGCAGGCCAGGATGATGAAGATGCAGGAGGACTTGCAGAACAGTACGTTCGAGGGAACCTCTGGTGGCGGCGCTGTCGCGGTCACGATGAACGGCAAGTATGAGGTGACGGCGCTCAAGCTGGACCGCGAGGTGGTGGACCCCGAAGACGTATCGCTGCTCGAAGACCTGATCCTTGCCGCCTTTCAGGATGCCTTTGGCAAGGTGGGCGAGGCGCAACAGAAGATGATGTCTGCGATGACAGGCGGGATCAAGCTGCCACCGGGCATGGGCTTTTAGCGCGTCACATAACGCAACACATAGCGCGACAATGGTACATTAAGTGGGACACAGAGATACATGCAAACGACCGCAGCATCGGTGACGGCGCTCATCGAAGAACTCTCGAAATTGCCGGGCATCGGGCCGAAAACCGCCCAGCGCCTCACTTTTTTCATTCTGCGCAGCCCCACCGACCAGGCGCGACGACTGGCCGAGGCGATCACGCGGGTGAAAGAGCAGATCATCCAGTGTTCCACCTGCTTCAACCTCACCGAAGCCGATCCCTGCCCGGTCTGTGCGAATACACAGCGCGACCGCAGTGTGATCTGCGTGGTCGAGGAGCCGCTGGATGTGTTGGCGCTTGAGAAGACCGGCGCATTCAAGGGTCTCTACCATGTGCTGCATGGCGCGCTCTCGCCCATCGAGGGCATCGGCCCGCGCGACCTGCGTATTGACGAACTGGTGGCGCGGCTGCGTATCAGACCAGAGCGAGTAGCCACCGATAACACGCCTGATGCCGTCGCGGAGCCAGTGCGCGAGGTGATCCTGGCGACCAACCCAAACTATGAAGGCGACTACACCGCCGCCTACATCGCG
>JBDTAI010000558.1:0-4977 GCA_039924685.1 Ktedonobacterales bacterium | reverse complement strand
GGTGAGGAAGGCGTTGACGCCGTCAGAGTACGCTTGTATCTCGCTGTGGGTGCGTGGATCGAGGCTGGCGAACTCGCTACCGGCGGCGCGGTAGAGGCCAAGCGTGCGCAGGAACTCGTCGGCTTTGATCAGGCTGTTGTTGTCGCCTGCGCCAAACAGTTCGGCGAGCCTGCCTGCCGCCACCCGCCGGTTGAACTCCATCTGGAAGAGGCGGTCCTGCGCGGTGACATAGCCCTGCGCGAAGATTGTGTCATGCAGGTCGTCGCCCTGGATGTGTGGCACGCCCCACTGGTCGCGCATCACCGTCACACGCCCATGCAGCCCCGGCACGTTCAGCGTTCCAGCTGTTTGCGGCAGGGAACGCTGTACCATGAAGATGCCTGCGCTGGTCAGCAGAATCGCCAGCAGCACGACGATAATGGCGCCCACCACGGCGATCTGCCCCAATATCCCCAGGATGCGGCGACGCGGCTTCTTTGCCGCGCCCTTGCCCGACGATTCTGGCGACTGCGCTGCCGCCGGACTCTGTGTGGTCTGCATGTCCACGACCTCTCGATGGATGATGAATGGATGATAGCCCACCCTCGCGGCACTGATTGTCATTCTGTCGCGCAGGGAAGTTGCGCTCAGTCTAGCAGGCGCAGCGTGGTGGCGCAAGTGGGAAAGCGAGATGCAGGGCAGAGGTGATCAACCTTTGTCAATACCCTGAACCGTGATCACCTGATCATCTCTGCCAGAGGGTCGGCTGCATTCGACTGGATGGTGAGGAGATCGCGGCCTGAAGACCGCAGGGCGCCCAGATACAGTGGGCGTCGTGGCGTTCGACCGGTGGGCCGTGCAGCCATATTCGGCACACGCCAGAAATGGACACGCAGGTTCGCGCCACGGGTGATCCCTACACCAATTGCGCCCTTGCAGGGATTACTCGTGGCATTCAGGCCACGAATCTCGCCTACCATACACCTCCCCCATCACCTATACGGCATATTGACCGCCAGGCGCCGCCTGCGTTACCATTGAGAGGATAGATGCGCATCAACCTGTGCAGGCAGACCATCATCATACACAGGATGACCCTGAGATGATCAGGTGAGCGCGTTTTTGGGTATCGAGCGAGGTGATCATCTCTGTCCAGTCGCGGACGTCCCGCTATGTTACCTCCCACCAGAAGGAGCTACCCCACGATGTATACCTGCGGTTCCGGCGACCTCACTCACCTGCTCTTCGGCCAGTTTGGCGCCGACCTGCTGGGCGACGCCTTCAGCGGCCCGGATGGTGACGCGCCGACCTTCTCGCTGCCTGGCGACAAGCCGATTTATGCTCCCGACCGTGCCGCCGATGTGCGCCACATGGACATCAACGTCACGCTGGATTTTGAGACGAAAACTGTGCATGGCGATGTCACGCTCCACTTCACCGCGCTTTTCGAGCAGGTCCATTCGGTCACGCTCGACGCCGCCGAGTTTCAGATCAGCGCGATCACGCAGGCCGATACAACGGACAGCGATGCTTCGCTCAATTACTGGACCGAGGGCGAGAAGTTGGTGATCCACCTCACCCGCGCCTATCAGCATGGCGAGGAGTTCGCCGTCCGCGTGCGCTATAGCGTGCAGCCACGCACCGGCCTGGTCTTTGTCGGGCCGGAGCCGGGCAATTCCGACCTGCCAGAGCAGGTGTGGACACAGGGTGAGACCGAGTATCACCACTTCTGGTTGCCCTGCCACGACTTCCCCAACGACCGCGCCACCACCACGCTTGCCGCTACAGTTCCGGCCCGGTTCTTCGCGCTCTCCAACGGACGACTCGAAGAGGCGCACGACAATGGCGACGGCACGAAGACCTATCGCTGGCGGCAGGAGGTCGCATTCCCCGCCTACCTGATCACACTGGTCGCGGGCGAGTTCGTCGAGATCGAGAACCATTGGCGTGATACGCCGGTCAACTCATGGGTACGTGCCGGACGCGAGGACGACGCCCACCGCATGTTCGACAAGACGCCGGCGATGATTGAGTATTACACCACCCACTTTGGTGTGGACTATCCCTACGTCAAGTACGGGCAGATCGTTGCCGAGAAGTTTACAGGCGCTATGGAGAACGTCAGCGCGACCACGCATACCTATCGTCTGTTGCCCGACCAGCGCGCCAGCCTCGACTTCACACCGGAGCCAGTGGTGGCGCACGAACTGGTGCATCAGTGGTTCGGCGATCTGCTTGCAGTACGCGACTGGGCGCATACGTGGCTCAAAGAGAGCTTTGCCACCTACTTCGCCTCGACCTGGATGGAGCATGACGAGGGGCTGGACGAGTTCCGCGAAGACCTGCGTGAGCAACTGGCGGATTATCTTGCCGGAGATGCGCGCGGACGCCGCCCCATCGTCTACAACGTCTACCACAAGAACGGCAACGAACTCTTCGACGTGCATAACTACCCACGCGGCTCGCGGGTGCTGCATATGCTGCGCACGATCGTGGGCGACGCGCCCTTCTGGCGGGGCATCCAGCGCTATGCCCAGCGCAACCAGGGCCGCGAGGTGATCACCGCCGACCTCGAACGCGCGATGGAGGAGGCGACTGGCCGCAGCCTTGCCCAGTTCTTCAGCCAGTGGGTATACAAGGCGGGCTACCCGGAGTTCACGGTGAACTATAGCTGGGACGGCGAGCGCCACATGGCGAAAGTCACCGTCAAGCAAACCCAGCAGGTGACGGAGATCACGCCGCTCTTCGAGACGCCAGTGGACCTCGCCTTCTTCGTGCCTGAGCGTGATGGCGCCAGCCCCGACGACCTCGATGCGCCGATGACGCCAGTGGTCTTTCGTGTGACAGTGGACCAGGCGGAGCAGACGTTCTACCTGCCACTGGCGCGGCGTCCCTTTGGCGTTAGGTTCGACTACGGCGCATGGCTGATCAAGACACTGACCTTCGAGCGGCCCGCCGAACTGTTGCGCTACCAGCTACGCCGCGACCCCGACGTGGTCGGGCGCATGGAGGCCGCCGAGGCGTTGGGCAAGCTGGGTGGCGCCATCAACATCACGGCGCTTGGCGAGGCGCTGGTCGCCGAGCCGTTCTGGGCCGTGCGACGCGACATCGCGCAGGCGCTTGGCGAGACCCGCAGCGAACAGGCGCTCGACATCCTATGCGCCGCGCTGGAAGCGATCAACGAGCCAAAGGCGCGGCGGGGCATCGTCGCGGCGCTAGGGGCATATCACGCGCCAGAGCAGACGGCGCTTGCCGAACGGGCGGCGGCAACCCTTATCGCGCTGCTGGATCGCGGCGAGCCAAGCTACTATGTAACGGCGGCGGCGGCGACCGCGCTCGGCAAGACACGCGCTTCCGGCGCCTATGATCGGCTGCTGGCGCTGGTATACACCCCTTCCTGGAATGAGGTCATCCGCAGCGGTGTCTTTACGGGGCTGGGCGAACTGGGTGAGCCACGTGTGGTCGAGACACTGGCGACCTGGGCGACGGACCAGTCGAAGCCGATGGATGCTCGCGCCGCCGCGACGGGTGGCATGCGCACGCTGGCGACGACGAAGCGCATAGACCAGGGCAAGGCGCAAACCCGCGCCATCGAGGCATTGTGCCAGGCGCTCGATGACTCATGGGAGTTGGTGGTGTTCGGGGCCAGTGCAGCACTGGCGGCCTGGGGCGATCCGCGCGCCCTGCCAGCGTTGCAGCGGCTGGTGGCATCCTCGCCGGATGAGCGCGCCGTGCGCACTGCCCGCATGGCGATCCGCGCCATCCAGCGGGGCGACTCGGCGGCCACGGCCTCGCGTCAACTGCGTGCCGACCTCGATACGCTGCGTGAGGAGAACCGCACACTGCATACTCGCCTCGATGCGCTCGAAGCACAGGCTTCCCATGCGAATGACAGCCATGCGAGCGACAGCTAGATGGCCTGAACGAACGGCATAGAGCTTTGGGTATCGAGCGGGTTGACCCACTCGGTCCTGGCGCGATGCAGGAGAACGGCGATGGGGCGGCTTGAGTCGCTAGCCGGGCCGCACCATCATAGCCGTCCTGCGTCTGGATTGGTGTGCAACGGGGACACGGGCGCACGCCATGCGCCCCGCACCACGCGCGCCATATTATTGTGAGCTGGCCTCAATCGGGAATGGTGACGCAGACCCCCACCGCCGTCTCATCCAGCGCAATCGGACCAGTGACGCCGCCCAGGATGGACAGCGCCTGCCACTGGCCGCCATTGCCTGAAAGCCTGCTGGTATAGGTATTCATCGGCCCGTCGGAGGTTCCCGCGCCGCCCACCAGCACCTGACCCGCCGGGCAACTCACCGTCGCACTGGCGGATGCGGCGCCATTTGCCGCCTGCTGTGTCTTGGTGGGCTGCGCGCCCGGACCCAGGTTGCTGGCACAGATGGTATAGACAATCGCCGGAGCGGAGGTTCCGCTGCCGAGCGTAGAGAAGGCTTCGCCCTGCCACGCGCCATCGGTGGGGGTCCCCACGCCGACCACTGCCCCCGACTGGCCACCACCGGTCAGCGCCGCGCCGTTGGGGCAGTTGGCACTGAAGGTATGCAAATTACCGTCGTTGGGCGGTGTCATGCTGTTCTGCACAATCTGCGTGCTGACAGGGAAATTGGCTTTGAGACAGTCGGCTACGACAGTCAGCGTGACCGGCAAATGCGTCGTCGCGCCACCATCACCCGGTAGCAGTGTCACATTCACCGTCCAGGCGCTGCCAGCGGAAGGATAACTGAGTATGTTGGCCAGCGCCTTCGCCTGATCGGGCGCCTGTATGCTGTAGCCGCCACTGAGTAGCGCCTCGCCACCAGGGCAGATTGCCGACGCGGTGATACCGCCGCTCACACTCCCATCCGGCGCCGAGGCGGTGTGCGTCACCTGTTGCACACTGGCGTGGGGTGTCTGGGTGGCCGGTGTCGCGTCACTCGATACGCCACCCCCACCACACGCCGTCAGCGCCAGCAGTGCGCACGCTGCCAGCAGCACGAGCACCGG
>JBDTAI010000557.1:0-15617 GCA_039924685.1 Ktedonobacterales bacterium | reverse complement strand
GCTGAATACGGCGAGCGGCGCCTCATGGGTGTCGTTCCATCATGGCGGCGGCGTGGGCATCGGTTACTCGCTGCATGCGGGCGTGGTGATCGTCGCCGACGGCACGGACGAAGCCGCCGAAAAGCTGGCGCGCGTGCTGACCAACGATCCCGGCACAGGCGTGATGCGCCATGTGGACGCAGGCTACGCCGAAGCCATCGAAACCGCCCGCGACCGTGGCGTGCAGATTCCCATGCTGGGCGAGTAATCCGCTTGCCCATCCAAATCAAAGGCGCCTGCGGAAGGTGAAGATGCTCGTTCACACGGTGAGCATCTTCACGATGTACAATGGAGGGCATATGTATGAAGGTGCGCGAGGCCATCCGCGAACTGGAAGCTGACGGCTGGTATCTCGTGACGACAAAGGGCGACCATCGCCAATTCAAACATCCAAACAAGCCAGGACGAGTGACTGTACCAGGGCATCCAAATGACGACCTCGCCCCAAAACACGCGACAGCATCTTTCGACAGGCGGGATTGCCCAAACCGAGGTAAAGACATGCGCTACCTGATCATCATCGAGCAAGCGGATCACAATCTAAGCGCTTACGTGCCTGATCTCCCTGGCTGTGTGACGACGGGCGCTACCCGTGAGGAGGTGATCGCTAACATGCGTAAGGCGATTGCCTTTCACCTCGAAGGCATGCGCGCCGATGGCGACCCCGTCCCCCAGCCTAATAGCGACCCGGCTTGGGTGGATATTTCACAGCCAGCGGCCAACGTCGGTATCAACTGATTGCTCTGGATATTCTGAAGTAGCCTACTTCAGCCATGCTTGGGATGGCGTTATGCTGCATGATGATCCGCGTGACATTCAGCCACCCATTGAGAATGACCAGTTGGAAGTCATTGTCGCCGGGCGAGAAGAAGACGTATGGGTGAGCCGGGGCGATTCCCAGGCGCTTGAGTCGGCGCGGCGCCAGTTGTATCGCATCTACCGCCGCCGTCAGGGCATCCTCGATGCGATAGAAATGTACGAACGGTAGCGCCGCCAAGCAGGCGGACCAGCAAAGCGCCTGATATCGCTGCCTCGAATCGTATGCGCAGGCAGTGGTACCCGTTGATACGTCTGCCAAAACTACCGCCCCAGCCCAGATGTAGCCGAAAGGCGCCAAGATGCTCGCCATCCGAATGTGGGCGCCTTCGCCCATCCTGTCGTGCGCTGGGGATCGGGCAGGCTGCAATACCCTGATTAGCTGCTGGGCGTTGCAGTCTGATCAGTCGGAATGCAGGAAGGTGTTACCTTTGTCCAGTGAACTGCGACATTTTGCCCCCAGTCCTGCCAACTCTCCGGCAACTGCAGCGCCCGGTGGCGAAAGGTTCTGCTCTCATCAAAGAACACGGCATAGGCTGCATCTGCCCGCTGATGCTCAATGAACTCATGCAAGCGTGCAATATCCTTCAGAATGCCACTCCACCCTACTACTGGCAGTTTCGTAGGCCAGATGTCAATGCGGGCATGCGATGGCTCGTACTTGAATTCGACTGCGACTGCGACTGCGACTGCTGGGCTGATTCCCCACTTGCCCGTTTGAGACTGTTTCGGCCTGTTGATTGCCTCTGATGCCAACACCAAATCAGCCGAGCGGCTACGCTGGGCGCCTGGCAACATCGGGTAATCATTGAACACGAGATAAGGTAGTTTGTGCCTCTCGATCTCATCTGTGATATGCCGTTGTACGGTCCAAACCAGGTCTCGCTCCGTGTAGAAATGAAAGGTAGCATACTGATCACGCAACCACTGCATGGTTTGCTCGAAGAGGGTCGTCGGCTCAAGAAGTGAAGTCATAGGAAACCTCCGGGCAAGTCAATCACTTGCCCGCGTCTCTATTCAAGGCAGGCACAGAACCGTGCCATCCGCTAAGGTAAAACAGTCACCTGGCGCCCGAATGAGATCGGCGCCGAGCGGAGCAATGGCGCGTGGTAAGGGACTTTAGTCTCCATCCCGTCCGTGCTCTGGCCCTTCAGGGCCGAGAGGCGCCACCCCACGCTCAGGGCCGAGAGCGGCTACCCCACCTACCCCACCTACTCCATCGGCCTTCTCCTTGCTCCCAGAGGGCGCGGTGAGGTCGGCCAGCGAGGTGACATAGGCGGCCAGCGCGTCGCTGCGGCGCAGCAGACCCACCACTCGCTGTGCGCCCGTTTCATCCTTCGCCATCACCGGCAACTGGCGCAGCCCCAGCGCGCTCATGCGGCGCACGGCATCCTGCAGTGTTTCGTCGGGCTTCGCCGTCACCAGTGGACGCGTCGCCACATCCTTCGCCGTCAGCTTTTTGGCGGGCGGCGAACCGTCATGCGCGTCAGCCTGTGCATCGGCGCAGCGCCGCACGTCGCGCTGGGTGACGATGCCAGCGGCGCGTCCCTGGGCATTCGCCACCAGCACGGCGTTGTCCTCCTCCACCAGCTCCTGCAGCTCGTTGAAGGGTAACGTCGGAGAGACCAGCCGGGGCGCAAGCGTCATCGCCACAGCGACACGCAGCCGCCGCATCGGGTCGCCCTGCTCATAGCGTTCCGGCGCCGATACCACACGCTCCGCCGCCAGCGCCCCCTGCGCGCCCGTCAGTAGCAGCGCGTAGTCGTCGCGGTGGGCGGGCGAATCAAGCCGGGTGGGAACCTGCTTTTCGTAGATGCTGGTTTCGCCAGTGACGAGATACGCGGCCATCGTCGCCAGCATGGCAGGCACGATTAGTGAGTACTCGCCGGTCATCTCAGCCACCATCAGAATCACGGCCAGCGGCGCCTTTGCAATGCCCCCAAAGAACGCGCCCATGCCGACGATCACGAAGGCGCCCGGCTGTGTTCCCGCTACCATCCACGGCGCCACGGTATGCAGTCCCGCCCACAGCGCGCCGCCCAGAAAGCCGCCGATCACCATCCCTGGCCCAAACACGCCGCCGCTGCCGCCAGAGCCAATCGTCAGCGAGGTGGTGAGAATCTTGACGAAGACCAGCAGCAACATCAGCCATGCCGCCAGATGCACATAGTCGCTGTTGACGCCGAACTGCACAAAGCCATAACCCATGCCCAGCGCCTGCGGAACCAGCAGACCGATCAGCCCTACCAGCAAGCCACCAATCGCGGGCTTGAAGATGTTGGGGATGCGCAGCCGGGCGAAGAAGTCGCGCACGGTGTAGAGTGTCTTGGGGTAGAGCAGCCCGACGCCGCCCGCGCAGAGGCCGAGGATTAGATAACCGACCAGATTGAGCGGATGCTCGAAGGTGAAGTGGCCCCCGGCGCCAAAGACCGGCGTCCAGCCCGCCCAGGCGCCATAGATGCTGAAGCCGACCACCGAGGCGATGAACGAAGGGAACAGCACATCGGCCTCGAAGTCGCGTTTATAGAGAATCTCGCCGGAGAGGATCGCGCCGCCGATGGGAGCCTTGAAGATCGCGCCGATGCCTGAGCCGATGCCCGCCGCCATCGCAATGCGCCGGTCGTGGTCGTCGAGCCGCAGCAGCGTCGCCAGCCACGAGCCAAAGCCCGCCGAGATCTGCGCCGTCGGCCCCTCACGTCCCGCGCTGCCCCCCGACCCAATCGTGATCGCCGAAGCCACCAGCTTGATGACGGGGATGCGCGCGCGGATATAGCCGTTCTTGTGGTGGAACGCCTCGATGGCGGCGTCGGTGCCGTGTCCCTCAGCTTCGGGCGCCAGAGTGAAGACGATCAGGCCCGTTAGCAGGCCGCCGAGCGTCGTGATCACTGGAAGCAGCCATGGGCGCGCAATCGGGCGCAGAATAGTTGGCCCTTCGCTGGCGGGGTTGGGTGGATAGAAGCCTGCTCCCCAGCCCAGGAACAGTTGTGAGCAGAAGGCAATCGCCGAGTAGAACAGGATCGCGCCGACGCCAGCCACCACACCGATCAATGCGCCGATCAGCAGCCAGCGGCGAAAGTAGGCGCGATTGTAGCGCGCCAGCGAGACAGCCCGCCGCCCCGATGCGTCGCCACGCTCGTCCTCATGATCAGCGCCTGTGCCGATGATTGGCAGCCCCAGCGCGATACGCCGCGCCAGCCGTTCGAGCGCGTTGCGAGACCGTCTCACCACTCGTGACGCCATACTTCCTGTATTCCTCCCCGATGTGTTCATTCGCTGCAAGCCTTTGATGATAGCAATGTGGACTGACACTTGTAGGGGAGCCTGGCGGGACGAGGCATCGTTCGCCATGCGCCCCCGCGCTGCGGCGGATCGGTGATTGCAACCGGGGCGCGCGCCTATAATAAACCACGCAACGCCCCTTCAGGGATTACCCACCCTTCAAGCCACGATCCCCGCTCCAATATCTAAGTATATCGCACGACGATGTAAAGCGGCTATCTGAATACCGGATACTGGACGTATCGGGCAAACGCTGTGCCAACAGCGAATACCCGCCAACTGCTCAGGTATCCCTTGACAACAGGAACATCCAACGGACTATTGTGTGACAGGCTCTTTTCGCCGGAGATGTCGTTTCTTCGGCGGAAACGGACGGATGCGCGGACCGCATGAATCCCCTTTGCCCGTAGCTGACGCGCATTCCAACAGATGTAGCCGTTGCAAGACAACCAGAGACCAAAGAACAGGAAGGCAAGTGACAATGGCGTTTGAGCTTCCCCCGCTGCCGTATGACTACAATGCGCTCGAACCTTACATTGATGCGCAAACCATGCAGTTGCACCACGACAAGCACCATCAAACCTACGTCACGAACCTGAACAATGCGCTTCAGGGACAGAGTCAGTTCGAGAACATGTCAGTCGAAGATGTCGTGCGCAACATCAACAACGTGCCGGAAAACATTCGCACTGCTGTGCGCAATAACGGCGGCGGCCACGCCAACCACAGCATGTTCTGGCAGATCATGAAGCCGGGCGGCGGCGGCGATCCCACTGGCCCACTGGCCGACGCGATCAACTCCACCTTCGGCTCGTTCGACAACTTCAAGACGCAGTTCAACTCCACCGGCGCAGGCCGCTTCGGTTCCGGCTGGGTGTGGCTGGTGGCTGACCAGGGTGGCAAACTTTCGCTCACCTCGACCGCCAACCAGGATAGCCCGCTGATGGACGGCATGTTCCCGGTGATGGGCAATGACGTGTGGGAGCACGCCTACTACCTGAAGTATCAGAACCGCCGCCCGGAGTATCTGGCCGCCTGGTGGAATGTGGTCAACTGGGACGAGATCGCCAAACGCTTCCAGCAGGCCCAGGGCGCTCACTAGGGCAGATCTCACCCCAACTCAACTCTCCCCTCGCAGCGGAGAGGAGCCAGAAACGCGCTTCACCTGTCTGGGTGGGGCGCGTTGTCATTCACGCCTGCATCTGCGCTGGCATCTGCGCTGGCGTCTTGCTCACCATCATCATCACTCGCTGGCGCAGGCCCCTCGCTGTGCAGCAATCGCATGAACACCTCGCGTAGTTGGCTTCCCGCAACGGCTGGCTGGTTCATCTGGAAGAAGCCAGGCGCGAATGTGTTGGTTCCGGGGGTGGCGCCTGCAAGCGTTGTCTGCGCGAAGGCGACGGGATCAAAACTGGCATCGTTCGCCAGTTCCTTGATAATTTCCTCGATGACCTTGTCCTGCGGGACTGTTACCAGCATGGGATCGCGGCCAGAGAGCGTAACCTGATGCGCCAACCCGTCAAGATTTTCTTTCACCTGCCAGCCTGGCCATGCCCACGCGATACGCTCCAGATACGCCGGATTCAGCGTGTGATTCTCCCAGACCCAGAGCGTCTGCGTCTGCACATCGGCGTAGCCTCCGCCCACCAAATCGTACCCATCAGTGGTGGTGTGATCCTCACGCGGCAATGGTTCAGACGTCCGTTTGCGCAGGATGTCGAGCCGACCGACACCGAACGTCAGATAGCCCCAGGGAAACCGCCAGAGGCTGTAGTCGGCGATCTGCCCAACTTCCCAGCGCACTGTAAGGATCGTTCCGATTGCTGCTGGCTCATCAGGAGTATCTCCCGAAGCGGCATAGTATGGGTTGTCCGGGTCGTCTATCTCCGGTCTGGGATAAGGATCCCAAACGCTTACATCGGCGCGTATCACACTGGTCGGTGTTATGCCCAGTGTATGAGCTGCGCACGGATACGCTGCGAGGTCCACGACGCCGTGCGCCGCCCACGCGACGGTCCATCCCTGCCAGATGGGCTGCACAGCGGGCAGAAACAGGCAGCGCAGATAGGGACTGGTGTAGATGGCGAGGCCACCGAAGAAGAGCAGCGTATGTGTCTTGGCGTCGAGTAGAATGCCGCCCTCTGCCCAGACCGTATCCAGCAGCCCAGGCTCACGCCGCAACTCACGGATATATGCCATCGTCGCGGCTGGGCCACCACTGACAACCGATGGCACGCCCATGCCGCCTCAGTGTGAAGAATACACCTCGATCTTGCGCCGCTCGATCAGTACATAACTTGCCCGCCTCCCCATCCCTCACTCCTTTTGTGGTTGAATTCCGCCCGTTCACCCTTTCGCTTGCCCACGTGTATTGTGTATCATAACGTGTAGATATACGCGAGCGATGTCTCACGACCAGACCGACAAAGCCCGCTTCCTCTGGGAGTTGTCGGCGCGGTGCGGCAAGGGAGGGCGCATGCGGCGATCCTATCACAACCAGCACGCTTCACGCGGATTGGGCGATACACGCTCCGGCAAAGGCGGAGGGCAGGCGCAGGGCAGAGTGGCGCGCTGGTTGGCGCGACGGGCCACGCGGGTGCGTAACGAGTTGCAGCCGCAGATGAGCCGCTTCAGCTTTATGGAGCGGAGCCGCGCCTGGCGGACCGGCATCCAGCCGACCGCCTGACGTGATGGCTGGGTCTGGTCGACTCAGATCATCGAACGAGATGTGAACGAGATCGTGAAGGTAGCGTGCCGGGGTTACTGTGCCTGTGACGGCTCCCCAGCGCGTGGGCCGGTCGGCTGCGCGGTTGGCGTCTGTGGTGATTGAGGTGATTGAGGTGTTTGTGGCGTTTGCTGCGTTGGCGCCCCATCAGGAATCTCGACCTCGATCAGTTCCACCAGCGGCCAGACGCGGGCGCGGGTGAGCAGCACGCCGATAATGCCCAGCCAGAGCGCCAACCCTGCCGCCGCCAGCGCCGAGGTCAGCGTGGATG
Organism: Ktedonobacterales bacterium; assembly: GCA_039924685.1. Lineage (GTDB taxonomy): Bacteria > Chloroflexota > Ktedonobacteria > Ktedonobacterales > JADMIN01 > JBDTAI01. The sequence goes on along the minus strand of JBDTAI010000557.1, from coordinate 8,487 downwards.
CGCGTGTCGGTTGCAGCGCGAAGAGCACGGCGTTGGCGAACGTTACCAGCGCCACCACCAGACCGATAAAGGCCATCCAGCGCGGCGCGGCGCCTGTGCGCGCCAGCCGGGTCGAGATTACTCCCACGAAGATCGCCAGCAGTAACCCGCCGATTACCCGCGAGAGGATCGTTTCGAACGCATAGTTCGCCGCGAAGCCACTGGCAACACTGGCCCGCGCCGAGGCCGATGTTGCCGCCGCATACGCCGAGGCCGCTGTGGCGCTCGTCACCACCCCCACCAGCAGCGCCAGCGCATACAGCCCGAAGCCGAGCCAGCCCGCTAGCCGCGCCAGCAACGCCACCTGCCCCTTTTCAGGGTAGAGCGCCTTCACCAGCGGCCCCGGCAGCGTGACGGCCAGTACGAACGCCAGCAGGTCGATCAGCCGAAACAGGCGGTCGTTGCCCACGTTCTGGCTGATCCAGAGCAGATACGGGCCGAAGGTATGCTGCATGTCAATCGCCTGCGCCGTCGCGCTATAGGCGAAGCCCAACACCAGCGCCTGATATGCTGGACCAACCAGCAGCAGCAACGCGCCCGCCACAATCACATAGACGCCGCGTAGCCGCAAGCGCGCCAACTCTATCATACCTATCCTGCTATCCTGTGCTTTCCTGATCGTTCGCGCGATACGAGCGGCCCAGCCGTCGAGCGGTAGCAGCGACCTGAGCCACACAAACTGTATCACTCTCCCTATTGGAAGCGCCAACCCCAGAGGGCGCCACCTGATGCGCCTCGGCGGAACATATTTACATAACTATACATACACGCCACCCCTTCTGGGCTATCGCCTGCCCTGACACGTATGTGACGCGCCGTTTGTGGGGTACGACTACAGGAGGGCGCCATCAGAACGACTGTGAGCGCTGTGTCTGTGAGGCGCCGCATAGTGCGCTTCTACGCTGCTATTTTGGCATCAATAGTGCGACTAGACGGCGCTAGAGAGCGGACGGACAGGCCGACGCAGACGCCCCCACATACTGGCGGCGCCTGTTCCCGGTTTCCTCCAGCAGTGTCACGGGTGTCGTTCTCGCGTCTCCGTCTGCATGTTTCGTGATCTTCCGTCATCCCGTCGTCATCCAGGCAGGTTTCCTATGCAATCCAACCCGGCCAACACTGCCAATGCGAACAACGCACTGTACAGGCTCACCACGGCGCCGCGCCCCCATGAGTTGCCCACCCCAGGCGAACAGGGGGCCAGTGATCGCCAGGCGATCACTGCTGCTACGCCCATCAGTACTCCCGCAACCATGCGCTCCCAAGCTCCGACCCCTGCCCGCACACTGCTGACGGCAGCTTCAGTGTTGCGCACACGTCCCCAACTCGCCGCAGCATTGCGGGTACACTATGCAATGCAGATCGTGCGCGCCTGGGAAGACCTGCTCAACGCCATCGAGCAGGTGCAGCCCGACCTCGTGCTGGTGGATATGGATCGGCTGGTCACGGTTCGCGATGACAGCGCGGATGTTGCGGATCATACGAGTGTTGCGGATGTTGCGGATAGCGTGCGACCTTGCCCCTTTTCCGGGCTGCGCCTTGTCAAGCTGCTGGCCCGCCAGCTTGGGGAACAGGCCACACAACGTCCACAGGCCAATGCGCTGATCGTGCTGACGGCGCTTGACTATGCCGAACTCGAGGAACTGGCGCCCGATATCCACGCCATCATTGCGCCCGATATGCCTCCGCTGCGGGTGATCGCCCAGATGGATGCCACACTGACGCGCCGCGCCCACAGCCACAGTGCGACGGAGGTCCACACCAACACGCGCCTGCACTGATACGCTCCTCCTACTGCTTTGCCTATTGCTGGCCCAGCGCCGATCAGCGAACGATGCGCTGGTGGCTGGCATGCTATACTGGATTGCGACGCCTGCTGTGCGGCGGCGCTTACCAGACAGCAAAATAGCAAAGGAGCCAGTGCCATGCCTCGCAATTTGCCGCTTGCCAACGGACGGATGCTTGTCAACTTCGATGCCAACTACGACCTGCGTGACATCTACTGGCCGCATATCGGTGAGCGCAATCACACACTGGGGCATGTCAACCACTCAGGCGTCTGGGTGGATGGCGCGTTCTCCTGGTTCGACAGCGACGGCTGGCAGCGCGATCTGCGCTACGAAGAAGATACGCTCACCACCACCGTCACACTCATCCATGCTGGTCTGCAACTGCGCATCGAGTGCTGCGACGCGGTGGACTTCTACCGCGACATCCTGATCCGCCGCATGCGTGTGACCAACCAGGCTGATCATCCCCGCGAGGTGCGACTCTTCTTCCACCATGATTGGCACATCTGGGAGAGCGAGGGCGCCAACACCGTCTACTATCGCCCCGATCAGCAGGTGATCATCGCCTATAAGGACACCTGCTATCTGCTGGTGGATGGCGTCGTCGGCGACGATCTGGCGGGCGCCCCGCAACAACAGCGCCAAGGCGACCTCGGCGTCCATCACTGGGCGACAGGACAGAAAGAGTTCGAGGGCAAGCAGGGAACATGGCGCGATGCCGAGGATGGCGTGCTCGGCGGAAATCCCATCGCGCAGGGATCGGTGGATAGCTGTGTCGGCTTCCATCTTGGCGAACTGGCGCCCAACCAGACGCGCACCTGCTATCACTGGCTGGTGGCAGGCGAGACGTATCAGGCGGTGCATGCGCAGAATACTGCTGTGCGGGCGCGCGGCCCTGAAGCGTTCATTGTGCGCACACACAACTACTGGCATCTGTGGGTCAATACCAAGCCGCTCGGCGCCTGTGAGCTATCCGACGAACTGGTAGACCTCTACAAGCGCAGCCTGGTGATCATACGTTCGCAAACCGACCTCAGCGGCGCGATCATCGCCGCCACCGACGCCGATGTCTACACCTTCTCCGCCGACTCCTATGCCTATATGTGGCCACGCGACGGCGCGCTGGTCTCCATTGCCCTCAGCCACGCGGGCTACGGCGACATCACCGAGGCGTTCTTCCGCTTCTGTGCAAAGGCGATCACCGATGATGGCTATCTGCTGCACAAATACACCCCGGCGGGCGCGCTCGGCAGCAGTTGGCACCCGTGGATGAACGACAAGGGGCAGTTGGTTCACCCCATCCAGGAGGATGAGACGGCGCTGGTGGTCTATGCGCTCTGGCAGCACTACCTCTTGTTCCGTGAGGTCGAGTTCATTCGCCCGCTCTACCGGCATTTGATCAAGGCCGCCGCTGACTTCATGATGTCGTTCCGTGAGCCACACACTGGTCTGCCTGCGCCCTCGTGGGATTTGTGGGAGGAGCGCCACGGCATCCACACCTTCACCGTGGCGTCGGTCTATGGCGGACTTGTGGCGGCTGCCAACTTCGCCGGGCAATTTGGCGAGATGGATCATCAGGCGCGCTATCAGCAGGCGGCGGATGAGATCAAGACGGCGGCGCGCAAGTATCTCTGGCACGATGGCGAGCAACGCTTTCTGCGCATGATCAACGTCGGCGATGATGGCAGCATCACGCCGGATATGACGGTTGATTCGAGTGTCGCGGGCGTCTTTCAGATTGGCATGTTCGAGGCTCAGAGCGATGAGATGATCGCCACGATGCGCGCCTACGAACAGCGGCTGACGGTCAAGACGGATGTGGGCGGCATGGCGCGCTATGAGAACGACTACTATCAGCAGGTCAGCCAGGATACTGCCAACGTGCCGGGCAATCCGTGGTTCATCTGCGCCTGCTGGCTCGCGGAGTACAAGATCGCCCGCGCCCAGACGCTCGACGAGTTGCGTGAGGCGATCCCCTGGCTGCAATGGGTGCAATCCCACGCGCTACCCAGTGGCGTGCTGGCCGAGCAGATCAACCCCTACACCGGCGCGCCGCTCTCGGTCTCGCCGCTCACCTGGAGCCACGCCCAATACGTCTCTACCGTGCGCTGGTACGCTGGCAAATACGCGCATCTTACCCAGCACGAGGCGCAGATCACCGGCATACACCCGATGTGATGTGTCTCTGGCGCTTTCAGGCCATCAGCAATACTGCCAGCCGCTCGCTGCGTCACCATCTGTAGGGAACCTCATCTCCCGCCTTTCTTCTGCGAGGCGAAGGGCGACAGCGGGAAGCCGAGGTGGATAGGCAGGCGAGGCGGAGCAATGGCGCAAAGGGTGAAGCAGATTGGGCTGGTGGCGGCGGCAAAAGTGCGGCGCGGCGGTGTGTGTCAGGCGCGTGAACAGTTCGAACGGTCGCCAGTTTTTCGGCGGGCGCGGGACTATTGTGAACGCACCTACGACGAGTGGTACATCCTTAGCGCGGAGCATGCGTTGCTGACGCCGCAACAGGTGATCGGGCCGGATGGCGCACACCTGCATATGGTGGCCACCGAGAAGCGGCTGCGTTGGGCAAAGCAGGTCGCCGAGAGCCTCGCCGAACGCCAGCGGCAATCCACCGAGCCACTGGTCTTCGTGCTCTACGCCAGCCAACGATACGCCGAGTTGCTGTTGCGGGTGGCGCCCGACATGCCGCTCGAACAGCCCCTCAGCGGCATGGCGCTGCGTGAGCGTGTTCGCTGGTTCGATGAACGGCTGCAAGTGCGATCCCGTCTGCTGCACACGCACTAATCCGCCCGTCAGTTGCCGCCTATAGCCCGAATAGGTCCTTGCCATGCGCTGTGTAGACGCATATCATGCCTGTGTTATGCAAGCGGTCCCCGGTCCAACCAACCAACTATAGTCTATAAGGGAGTGCGGTATGCCAGTTATCACCAGCCTGATCAATCTGAAAGGCGGTGTGGGCAAAACCACGCTCACCCTGGCGCTCGCTCACTTTCTGGCGCTCGAACAGCAGAAGCGTGTGCTGGTGATTGACCTCGATCCCCAAACGAATGCCACCGTCTGCCTGATTCCGGAGACTGAGTGGAAGGAGCGCGACGAGACGGGGCGCACACTCTACCAACTCTTCGCCGATCAGGTGAAGGGCGTGCGTCGCTTCGACGCCGACGCCGCCATTGTGCGCAACGTCTCGAATGTCGGTGGGGGCGTACCGGGACTCGATCTGCTGCCATCCAGCCTGCAACTGATCAAGATACAGGATAAGCTCACGCAGCTTACCGACTTCGACAACTATCAGCGCGGCCCAATCTTCGCCCTGCGCGATGCGCTCAATGACTTTCTGCCATACTATGACCATGTACTGATTGATTGCCCGCCCTCGATAGGCATCGTCACCCTCAACGGGCTGGCGATCTCAGACTCCTACCTGATTCCCGTCGTGCCAGACATCCTCTCGGTGCTGGGCATCCCACCAATTCTTGACCGGGTGGAACACTTCGGGCGCTGCACACGCCACCCGATCCGCGCGCTGGGCATTGTGATCTCGAAGATGCGCGCCCAGACGATCCTGCACAACGAGATGCTGCGCCGCCTGCGCGACGACTTTCAGGATCGCCGCTTCCCGATTGTGTTTGACGCCATCGTGCCGGAATCTACCCGCATCGCCGAGGCGGCGAACGTGATGGCGCCAATCAACACGCTGCGCCAGAAGTATGGCGCGGACGGTCCCTACGACGAGTTGCACGCACTCACCACGGAGTATCTTGGCCATGTCACGCGCTAAGGGCAAAGGGGAGGCGCCACTCATACCCGCAACACAGGAAGCGCAGGCGCTTGGCGCGTTTCTGCGGGGAATCGCCGACCGCGCCGAATCCGATCCCACCTTCGCCGCGACATTGACGCATGTGGCGCAGGAGAGCGGCGTCACGCGCCTCGTCGGTGGAGCGCCGGTACGTCGTCAGGCGAACCAGCAGGAAGCGCCGTCAGCGACGGCAAAGGCAAAGGGCCGCGCCGCAAAGGCACATCAGCCGCAAGCCACCGCAGCGCAACCCACGTCAACCTCACCGTCAACACCACTGTCAACGACCGAGCCACCCGATCCCTTCCGGCTGATGCGCGATCAGGGTGAGGAGGCATTACGCGCCGCACTGACCGCGCTCGACCTCACGGCGCTGCGCCAGATCGTGCGCAGCCATCGGCTCGACCCGGCGCGCATCTCCGCCCGCTGGACCACCCCTGAGCGCATCATCGCGCTGATCGTTGACCAGGTGCGCGCGCGGCTGAACCATGGGCGATCCTTCGAGCGGGTGTAATCGCGCGGTCCGGCAGCGAGTAGACCGAAGATGGGGACGTGATCGCATGGCCCAGCCAGCGGCTCAAGCCGCGCCTGGAGTCGGGACCAGAGGGTCGCGCAAAGGACGTCTGTACGGCCTGCGGGGCGAACTATAGCGCCGGATGGCGAATAGGGGTGTGTCGGGAGTGTGGTGGGGCGCGTCCACTTCTCATTGCAAGCGTCGCACATTCGCCCATCGCTGTTGCATTTCCATCCATAGCCTGCGGAGGCAGGCTTCGCGTCGCGGTAGCGACTTCAGGCGCGGCTTAAGCAGAGACACGCGAGCGTAGCGAGAAGCGACCCAGAGGGAGCGGAGTGGCTCTGGCCGTAGGCCGCCGTCCGGGCCATACCACACTGCCTGCCACTCCGCTGGTTTTCCCCGCGCGATCCTGCCACACTTACCGGCGATGCTCGAAGCGGCGATAGATCGCTTTGCACCGTGAGCAGACACGCCCCTGAGTGTCGTGGCAGACGCCCTCGACGAAGGAAATCTGCCTGCCACCGCTGAGGACGTGCGCCTCGAAGGTAAGCGGCGCCTCATACGCCGGATACTCGAAGGTTACATCGAGCGTCACGGTCACCTGCGGCCTTGCGCCGTGGGCGAGCGAGGCCACCGCCGCGCCTGTCACGATGTCGAAGATATACGCCTGCACCGCGCCCGTCACCGCCCGCCCGCCGATTCCGGCGCCCCTGTGGTGTTTATCCGGCGCAAAGAACACGGTGGCATGGCCGTCGGCGCTGTCGGTGATGCGAGCGCCCATCCAGCTCAACATATCCATCCGGTTCCAATATTCGAAGAAGCGCGGCGTACCACGCGTATCTTCCGGTTCATCACCGGCTGCGGATGGGAATGGAGTGGCATTCAAGCCGGTCTCTGGCTGGGTATCGGGTTGATCCTGTTTTTCAGGCTGATCGCCCCGTTTGTCGTTGGCCATCAATGCGCCTCCTCACCAGTCTGTCCAGCCGTCCCCAGTGCGCGGCGAGTTACCCACCATGCGGCTGGCAGCACGAGCGCAGCGGCCAGCAGCTTGAGCGCATCGCCAATCAGGAAGGGTGTTAGCCCAAAGGTCAGCGCCAGGCGCCAGTTCCAGCCCAGGTAGGCAGCCAGCCAGAGCAATCCGCAGGCATAGATGACGACCTCGCCCAGCAACATCGCCACCAGCGCCCTCGGCAGCGAGCGATCCCAGCCGTGCTCGGCCAGCCAGCCCACCACCACGGCGGCGACGAAGAAGCCCGCCAGATAGCCATAGCTCGCCGCGCCAGGGATGGCGGCGAAGACGGGCAGGCCTGCTGTGCCAAGCGTCAGATAGAGGGCGACGGCGACGGCGCCACGACGCCAGCCATACGCCGCACCGATCAGCAACACGGCGAAGGTCTGGCCGGTGATCGGCACAGGTGTGTTGGGTAACGGAATGATCAGTTGTGCGCTGATGGCCAGCACTGCGGCGCCCACAAAGGCCAGCGCCACCTCGCGCAGCCACTCCACCGCGCTCACCCGCGACGCCAGCGCCAGCGCCGCATAGAGCAGCACGGCGCCGCCGACGCCGGGCCGCGCATCCAGTGTATATCCAGCTAGTGTGAAGCCGGTTTTGTGGAGTTGCCCCAACGTATCCACCCAGAGGCAGAGCGCAACGATCAGCGCACAACCCAACAGAAACGCGAGGTTGGCGAGCCGTGTGGCGCGTGGCGCCAGTGAATGGGCGCCAGCGGTCGCCGCCTGTTGATTGGCGTGCGTGACGACATCGAACGCCGCGCCCGGCACGAGCGCATTGATCAGCGAGCCGCGTGTCTCCCGGCGAGACGCCGCATCAACCGAATGGAAAGCCATGATTTCATCCTCCGCAAGAAAAAGTGTCCGCTCTGTCTGAGGACACAGTATAGCGCATAGCAGTGAGTGGGCATGAACCTCACCCCACGCCTCTCCTCGCAGGAGAGGGAGCCAAAGGGAGAGCAACGGGAGAAACGCTGCACAAGCCTGCCTATATGTCCCAGCGTGTTGCCAATCTCAACCATCCTCGCATACGATAGCAGCATCTCGGCCCGCGCCCGCAAGGGGAGCTATGCGGAGGAAAGCGAACATAATCGAGTCCCGAATGAGACGTGATGTGTGGCGTTGTGAGGCGTCGTTGGCCAGTGGAGGTGAACTGATGGGCAGGGATTCGCGGGGATCGCGTGGCGGCTATGGCGACAGCTATGATGATGGGCGCGATGGGCGCGACGCCTTCGGTGAGCGCGGCGAACGCAGCGGCTCACGCGGACCATCGAGCGGCGCCAACGGCAGTAACGGCGCACGACGGCCATCCGGTCCCGGCGGTCCCAGCGGCCCTG
>JBDTAI010000556.1:0-6877 GCA_039924685.1 Ktedonobacterales bacterium | reverse complement strand
GTGACGCTGGGTGATGAAGAGGCGCGGCGGCGTGGCACGCAGAAGACGGTGCTGGAGCGCAAAGCGCCCCCTACCTTCGATGTGCTGGTTGAACAGGAGGAGCGCCACCTCATCGGCGTGCATCACGATCTGGCCTCGGCGGTAGATGGTTTGCTGCGGGGTGAGGCGCCGCTGCGCGAGATGCGCGAGCGGTTGAGCGATGGCAGTGTGCGCCGCTGGAAGGAGCATGCGCCCCGCGCCGCTCGTTCCGATAGTGTTGGTTTGCCTGCCCGTGAGGCGCCGCCTCAGCGCGATGGGCGTGACGGACGCGAGCGCCGCGAACTGCGCGATAGGCGGGAGAGTGGGCGCGATGGCCGGGATGACCGTGACCGCCGTGACGATGGCCCACGCCGCGGTGGACGGGGCGCTGGTCTCGCGGGCATGACGCCGCGCGACGCCTGGTGGGAGGATCGTCGCGCTGGTGCGTCCGGTGCGTCCGGTGCGTCCGGTGCGTCCGATGATGCGCCATATGTGCAACGGGCACAACCCGAAAGCCGCTGGCTCGATCCGGAACTGGCGCGCAGTGCGGCGTTAACTGATCTCGATGCGCGTGATGCAGCGGATGCGCGTGACCTGCGTGACCGCCTGCGCCAGACGCTAGGGCCAACGTCTGATCAAGTGGCGGATGCTGGCAGCGAGCGACCCTTTCGCAAGCGGCGCATCTACCCGATGGGCGTGAACCGGGTGCGGTTGGAGCAGGTGATCCATGAACTGGGGTTGCCAGCAGTGGTCAGCCGCACAGAGAGCGACGCCGATGCCGTGCTGGTGTTGAAGAGCATGTATCGCAAGCAACCGGATCGAGTGGATGCGGCGCAGTCGGCGGGCATCCCCATCTACATGTTGCGCAGCGCCGGAGTGGAGCGGCTGCGTGAGGCGATGGCCGATATGTTCCATGTCGCGCTGCCGGGAAGTCAGCAGGAATTGGGCGACGCAGATGATGTGGATGACGGCGACGAGTAGAGCTATCCTTCCGAGGTAATGAAATAACTCACTTGGTAGGATGCTCGTAGCCGCGCCAGCCCCGCACGACGGCGTCGCTCATATGGACTACCCGCGCCATCTGCCGCACGTCATGCACGCGCACGATGTCGGCGCCCTGCGCGATGGCTAACGCTACCGTCGCCGCTGTCCCTTCCAGCCGGTCTTCCACTGGCGTCCCCAGCACCAGGCCGATGTGCGACTTGCGCGATGTTCCCACCAGCAGCGGACGCCCCAGCGCGCGCAGTTCACCCAGTAGCGCCAGCACGCGCAGATTCTCCTCACCCACCAGCCCGAAGCCAAACCCCGGATCAAGGATGATATTGTCCCACAGGATACCGGCATCGAGCGCACGGCGCAGACTCTCGGCCAGCGCGCGAGTCACGTCGGCTAGTGGTTCGTGGCGCGGTTGGCCGCGCAGGTTGCTCATCGCCACGATGGGCACGCGGCGTTGCGCCACCAATGGCGCCATTGCCGCATCGGCGCGCAACCCCCAGATATCGTTGATGAGTGCGGCGCCTGCATCGAGCGCGGCCTCGGCCACACTGGCTTTGTAGGTGTCTATTGAGATAGGAACGTGCGGTGGCAGCGCCTCGGCCAGCGCCGTGATCACCGGAAGCACGCGCTCGCGTTCGACCTCGGCTGGCAGTGGCTCGGCTCCTTCGGTGGAGGGACGTGTGGATTCGCCGCCAATGTCCAGCATATCGGCGCCCTCCGCTACCATGCGCAGCCCCTTCTCCACCGCCAACTCAACAATCGCCGCCTGCGCCAGTCCCTCAGCGGCGATGCCGTCGCGCGAGAAGGAGTCGGGCGTGACATTGACGATGCCCATGATGTAGGTGCGCTGGCCCCATTCGAGCGAGTAGCGCCCCCAGCGTGTCGGCGCAGGTGATAGTGGTGTCAGCATCAGCAGATAATTCTCCTTTGGCATTCAGCGCACATACGTTCATAGGCCTCACCGCCGCACACGTATACGCTCCGGCGAGATGGTAACAGCTGCATTTGCCAGAGATTGGCCCGCAAGAGAGGTTAGGCCGTCAATGATGAGTTGCAGGAACATCGCAATTGAAATAGTATCAAGGCTGTCTACAAACACAATGCCTGCGGGGATGCGCGTTCCTGTAATCACTGGTTTCCATGCACGACACTTGGATCAGCGCTGATGCCTGGATAGATCTCGCCTGCGCCTATTGATTGTGCCATATCACGCTCCTTTCCTGCTCGAAGTGTCGCACGTTTGCCCAAAGCGAGAACGTTGAGCCAGACGCCATCTCGATGATAACGTCTGGCTCTGTGGGTACTTCTGCGGCTATTGTGTTTATGCCTGCTGCGCCTGCTGGTCGCGGACGAGGCGGCGCAGCACGGTTTGCAGGATGCCGCCGTTGTGGTAGTAGCGGACGTCAATCGGGCTATCCAGACGCGCAATCGCCTGGAAGGTGCGCTGTGCGCCGTCGTCGCTGGTGACACGCACCGTCAGTTCCTGGCGTGGCGTCAGGTCGCCGGTCAGCCCCACGATGTCGTAGGTTTCGCGGCCCGTCAGCCCCAGGCTCTCGCGGCTCTCGCCCGGCTGGAACTGCAACGGCAGAATGCCCATCCCTACCAGATTGCTGCGGTGGATGCGCTCGTAGCTCTCGGCAATCGTGGCGCGGATGCCCAGCAGCAGTGGCCCCTTCGCCGCCCAGTCGCGTGAACTGCCGGAGCCGTATTCTTTGCCCGCCAGCGCGATCAGCGGCGTTCCCTCGCTCTGGTAGCGCATCGAGGCGTCGTAGATCGTCATCTCCTCGCCAGTGGGCAGCCAGGCCGTATAGTAGCCCTCTTTGCCGGGGACCAGCAGATTGCGCAGGCGGATGTTGGCGAATGTGCCGCGCACCATCACCTCATGGTTGCCACGCCGTGAGCCATAGCTGTTGAAGTCGCGCGGGGTGACGTCGTGCTCGCGCAGATACGCGCCTGCCGGGCTGGCCGTCGGGATTGAGCCTGCCGGTGAGATGTGGTCGGTTGTCACCGAATCGCCTACCGAGACCAGCACACGCGCGCCAGTGATGTCCTGCGTGGCAGTGGGTTCGGGCGCCAGTCCCTCGAAGAATGGCGGTTTGCGCACATACGTCGAGTCGGCGTCCCAGGCGAAGAGATCGCCCTCTGGCACGGGCAGCGCCTGCCAGCGCTCCTCACCCTCGAAGACGTGCGCGTACTCTTTGGTGAAGACCTCCGGCTTGACAACAGCAGAGACCGTCTCCAGAATCTCCTGCTGGCTGGGCCAGATGTCGCGCAGATAGACAGGGTTGCCGTCAGAGTCATGCCCCAAAGGATCGTTGGTCAGGTCAATATTCACCGTGCCGGCCAGCGCATAGGCCACCACCAGCGGCGGCGAGGCGAGATAGCTGGCGCGCACCTGTGGATGGATGCGTCCCTCGAAGTTGCGGTTGCCGCTCAACACCGACACCGCTACCAGATCACCCGACTGCACCGCCTCGGCCACTGGTTCCGGCAATGGCCCGCTGTTGCCAATACAGGTTGTGCATCCATAGCCGACGACATGGAAGTTGAGGGCTTCGAGGAAGGGGATGAGACCCGCATTGGTGAGGTAGTCAGTGACGGCGCGCGAGCCGGGGGCAAGGCTGGTTTTGACATACGGGCGCGTCTTCAGGCCGCGCTCGACGGCATGCTTGGCCAGCAGTCCTGCGCCGACCATCACCGAAGGGTTGGATGTGTTGGTGCAACTGGTGATCGCCGCTATCACCACCGAGCCGTCGCCGATCTCCACCTGCTCCTCGTCAATCGTCGCTGTTGTCGTGTGGCCGTGTACAGTAGACGCCGCGCTGGTCGCATCAGTGCCTCCGCCGCTGTTCGCGCCGCTGAAGCGATCCGCAAACGCCGCGCGGAAGTTCTCGCGCACGCCAGCCAGCGCCACACGATCCTGTGGGCGACGCGGACCGGCCATGCTTGGTTCAATCGTGCCGAGGTCGAGGTCGAGCCGCTCGTTGTACGCTGGATCGGGCGTCTCGTCGGTGCGGAAAAGTCCCTGTTCCTTCGTGTAGCGTTCCACCAGGTCCACCACTGCGGCGTCACGACCCGTGTTGCTCAGGTAGCGCAGCGTGATCGCATCAACCGGGAAGAGCGCGGCGGTCGCGCCATACTCCGGCGACATGTTGGAGATGGTGGCGCGGTCGGCCAGTGGCAGTTGGCTCAGACCCGGCCCACAGAACTCGACAAAGCGCCCGACGACGCCGTGTTTGCGCAACATCTGTGTCACCGCCAGCACCAGATCGGTTGCGGTTGCGCCTTCGGGCAGCGCGCCGGTGAGCCGCACGCCCACCACTTCAGGCGTCAACAGATAGAGCGGCTGGCCCAGCAGCACAGCCTCGGCCTCGATGCCGCCGACGCCCCAGCCCAGCACGCCAAGCCCATTGATCATGGTGGTGTGTGAGTCGGTGCCGACCAGCGTATCGGGGTAGGCGACCAGCTTGCCATCGGCGTCGGCGCGTGTCTGCACCACCTTCGCCAGATATTCCAGGTTGACCTGATGGACGATGCCCGTTCCCGGCGGTACCACGTTGAAGTCCTTGAATGCCCGTTGCGCCCAGCGCAACAACGCATAGCGTTCGGCGTTGCGCTCATATTCGCGGCCCACATTCAGTCCGAAGGAGAGCGTCGAGCCGAAGGAGTCTACCTGCACGGAGTGATCAATCACCAGATCGGCGGGGACCAGCGGATTGATGCCACTGGGGTTGCCGCCCATCTCCTTCACGGCGTCGCGCATCGCGGCGAGGTCCACCACGGCAGGCACGCCGGTGAAGTCTTGCAGGATCACACGCGCGGGCAGGAAGGGTAGCTCTTCCGGCTCACCGGGTGCTGGTTGCGCGCCGGGGCGCCACTTTGCTAGCGCCTGCACATCTGCCTGCGAGACCAGATCGGGCGCCAGATCATGCTGGCGTAGCGCGTTCTCCAGCAGCACGCGCACCGTGAACGGCAGCCGCTCCAATGGCGCGTTCAGTGCGCTGAGGCGATAGAGGACCACCTCGCCCGCCGCCGTGGCGAGCGTCCCCCGCGCGCCGAAACTGTTGCGATAGCCGCCGCTTCCGGCGCCCTGTGGCGTTGTCATGTCAACCACTCCTTCGTGTGCATACTGCTTATCTCTCCAGGCCGCGCAGGCGGCCTTCGTGGCGTACTCGCCCAGAGGCGCGGCATTAAGTCGCTGGCCAACCCATCACCCGGAGCAGGCGCCCACCAGACGCCCCTACACCCCTGCCGCTGACCCCTCGCCATACAGAAAGTACGTCGGCGTCGCGTGAACGGCAATGCGCCAGCCCAGCGCGCTCAGGCGCTCCGTCAGTTCGTCGGGCGTGTAGAACACCTTGACGATGCGATAGGTCTTGCCATCGTTCAGCCGACGGGTGAGCGTGGTCGCCCCGGCGCCCTCGAGTTGATGGTTGCGCGCGGTGGACTGCGCAGCGTAGCGCGAATCCACAAAGAAGACGCGCCCATCTGGCGCCAGACAATCGCGCACCAGCGCCCAGAAGGCGTCGAAGCGTTCGGGCGGCACATGCGAGAGCCAGAAGCCGAAGAACACCAGGTCATACTTCTCCGACGGCGCTGGGCGCCATGCGAAGAGATCGCCTTCTATGTACTCTACCCGCTGTGCAGTGTCGTCGCCCACCTGAGCCAATCGGGCGATGCGCTCACGATTGATCGCCAGCGTCTCCGGCGCGCTATCCACCACCGTAAGGTGTGCGAGCGATGGCGTGGTGCGCAGCAGGTGTTCCGTCCAGAGGCCAGTGCCGCCCGCCAGTTCCAGCGCTGACGTGCCAGGGTGTTGCTGGCAGAAAGCCGCTAGCGCCTGCTCGACCTCGGCCACCTCGGTGAACCAGCGCGCATTCTCCTGGGCGCCGTGATCGTAGCGGCCCTGGCGCAGAAACCACTCGTCATACTCGCCCGCCCGCGCGCGATAGTAGGCGATCTGCTGGGCGAGCAGATCGGTGTGGTCACCTGGGCTTTCATGGGCTTTCATGGGCATTCGCCATTTTCCCCTCCCACATGTTGTCGCCTGTGTTCTCGCTCTGAGCGTAGTTCGTAGTATAGCCCATTGAGACGGTAGCGTTGCGCCGCCGCTTCCGGCAGTGTTGTCCGGCGTTTTTCGCCGCTGCTTCCAAGTATAGCAGCCGGTATATCCGATAGGGTGATGCGTCGTATCGGTTTTGGTGATATAACCCTTGCTGGCGTTCACCAACTTCGGCCTCTACTCACTCTCGGTTGCGCTGGGCGGTGTGCTGGTGGCAGCGTATGGCGCGGGAATCGTCATTATGGGTGGTGGTCTGATCTTCTTCCTGGCTATCGTTCCCACCTATCTCGTCCGCGAACTGCGCCAGATGTAGCGCCGCTGGCATGTGCTGCTCGTGTAGCGAGTACTACCGGCAGATAGTTATCTGGCGCCATATGCTATACTCAAGACGCAAGCGATGGTTGTTCGGCCCCCATATGGCGTTTTGCTCAGGAAGGATCGGGCGCCAAAGGATACGTCCGGATAGGTCGGGATACGCTAGCGAAGTCGACAGACGACAGATGCTCATCCTATGCCGCGCCAGCAATGCGCTTCGGCGGACTGCGCGATGGCGGCTGGTTTCCCAGGCCCTGTCCCACACTCCATTCGAGGTGGATGGACGTGGATGGTCAAATCCAGGAATGAAATGTGCTGACAGATGAGCCAGGCAGACCCAATGGGGGATCGTCAGAGGATCGTCGCCAGGGGCCACCTGGCAGGCAATGGCGCCACAGACGTGACATGGAAAGCACATGGAAGGCACATCGAAAGCGAGGCGCAAGCTATGCCACGAAGAATGATGTCAGCGGATTTCTCACGCGC
>JBDTAI010000555.1:0-5494 GCA_039924685.1 Ktedonobacterales bacterium | reverse complement strand
GTCCCTGAAGCTGGCTTGCTTCAGGGACATTGTTTGCTGGAGCAATAACGACAGGCTCCTGCCGGGCGGCGGCGCACGTCACTAACAGCGTCGTCACACGTCGGTGCGTGAGAGGCGTAACATCAGGCCAATAATGATAAAGTTGGCGATCAGTGAACTGCCGCCATAGGCGACGAAGGGCAGCGGCACACCCGTCAAGGGCATCAGCTTCAAGTCGCCCGCCAGAATGACCACGGTTTGCAGCGCAAAGACCGAGGTGAGGCCAATCGCCATCAGTTTGTTGAAGGAGTCGCGCCCGTTGGTAGCGATGTGCATGCCGCGATACACCAGCAACAGAAACACGCCGATCAACGCCAGTAGCCCAGCGAAGCCAAACTCCTCGGCGAAGGCGGCGGCGATATAGTCGGTTGTCGCGGCTGGCACCAGCGTCGGCTGCCCCAGACCCAGCCCCGTGCCAAAGAAGCCACCTGTGCCAAAGGCTATCAGCCCGCGCACGATCTGATAGCCCTGGTTGGGTTCTACAGCGGGATCAAAGGCGGTCGCCACAATCGCCACGCGCTGCTGCGCATAGCCGACAAAGTTGTAGATCACAAAGGCGCCAATTGCAAACGCGATCAGGCCGCCGACGACATAGAACATACGCCCACTAGCGGCGTAGATCATTGCTAGGAAGAGACCGAAGATCAGGATGGCGAGACCCAACTCATGCACGCCCAGGAAGATCAACAGCGCGATCCCCAGCATCGCCAGCAGTGGTCCAAGCTGCTTGATCGGCGGCAGTGTCAGTGGGCCGATACGATAGCCCTCCGCCAGTATCTCGCGGTTCTCGGCCAGATAACCGGCGAAGAAAATCACCAGACAGATTTTGAGCAGTTCGGACGGCTGGAAGGAAAGGCCACCGGAGCCAAGACTCAGCACGTCGCGGCTAGGCGCGTTGGCAGCATAACGACGGGCATTGACCAGCGTGACAGCCACCAGCACAATGCCCAGAATCGCCCAGGTATACTTGAAGTCGCGTATCCAGCGCAGACTGCGTGTTCCCCAGACCGTCACCACGCACAGCACCAGACCGCCGATGACGAAGGCAAGCTGTTTCGCGCCCAGTGAGTCCTGGCCGAGATCAGGGCCAAGCCGTAGCGCCATCAAGACGCCAATGGCGCTGAGGGTTCCGGCGAGCGGCAGCAACGTCTGGTCGGCGTCGGGCGCGATGAAGCAGAGGGCGAGATGCGCGCCATAGAGCGCCGCGATCAGGCCGAACGCCGCCAGAAATGCCGTCGGCTGGAACAGAGTCTTCTGGTCAATCGTGACAGACTGGCCGCCCTTATTATTCAAATCCACGATTTCGAGCGCCAGCAGGCCAACCAGCATGAAGAGGCTGGGCAGCGTCAGCAGCCACATCTCCGTCCATCTATACCGTGAGCGCGTCAGCTTGAGCATCGGTATGTTCCTCTCCCGGCTAGACAGCGAACTTGAAGCGCACATCGCCTACCTGCAGGATCGAGCCGGGGCTGACAGCGATGGGTTGTGTCAGTGGGCGCTGATCGAGCAGCGTGCCGTTGCGACTACCGATGTCTTCCGCCCACAGCGAGCGATCCTTGTAGATGATGCGCGCATGTTCGGTGGAGACATAGTTGCTGTTGAGGACGATGCTGTTAGTAGGCGAGCGCCCAATCGTGGTGATCGGCTCGATGTCGAGTTGTGAGCCGGGGACGAGGGGCGTAGAGCCGCTATCCACCACGATCAGATGGCCGACAACCTGTTTGGCGCGGGTTGCCACGCCAACCGGCGCCACCGACGCGCGGCGCAGATCGCGCCGCGCCACCACCACTACCTGCAAAATCACCAGATAGAGCAGCGCGACGAGGGCAATGCGCAGGATCAGCAAAAAGGTAAATGAGTCCATCGGCCCCCTCTATACGCATATACGCATTCAGTGTCTCTTGTAGACGGTCATGTACCGTCCATCTGCCAGCCCGCTCACTTGCGCTGGAAGACGAATTCGTAGCTGCCCACCGTAACGGTATCGTTGCTGCGCAGCGGCACCGGCTGACGGGCCTCCACGCCGTTCACCTTGACGCCGTTGGTGCTGCCCAGGTCGTACACCACGAACTGGCCACGCTCACAGCGAATCTCGGCATGGAAACGCGAGACGCGCTTCTCATTGACGACGATGTCGTTGGTCAGGTGTCGCCCGATATGGATGATCGGGCGCTCCAGGCGCATCGGCTGCCCGCGTGTCGGTTTGTAGAGTGTCAGCCATGCCGGCGGCAGTGGCTCCGACGGCACAGGCTGGCGCGCATTGACATCCTGCTGCTGCGCCAGCAACTGCGCCGCCTCTTCTACCGTCATCGTGCGCGTGGCGTCTATGCCGAAGATACTCTGCAAGAGGTTGGGATCGTTGGCGATGGCATGCGCGTCGAGCAACCGGGTGACGATCTGCGTGCGTCCCGTGGAAAGATGCTGATCTTCAACGAAGGTGATAATCGG
Source organism: Ktedonobacterales bacterium (assembly GCA_039924685.1). Classification (GTDB taxonomy): domain Bacteria; phylum Chloroflexota; class Ktedonobacteria; order Ktedonobacterales; family JADMIN01; genus JBDTAI01. The sequence goes on along the minus strand of JBDTAI010000555.1, from coordinate 3,007 downwards.
GCGTGTCGTCAGCATATAGCCGCGATCGCGCGCAGTCGCGATCAACTCATCGGAGAATTGCTGCGCCAGCGTGCGTACCTGTGGCTGAAAGTCCGCATAGTCGCGCGAACCGAGGTGAACCTCGTAGAAGTTCGGCGCCAGACGCTTGTTCTGGCCGATGCTCAGGTTGTTTTCCATTGCCCGCTCGAGCCGGTGCGAGAGTTCGACCGGCTGGATGCGCGTAGGGAAGGCACGACCGAACGAGCCTTCGATGATGCCCTGCATCGCGGCCTCGAACTTACTGAATATGCTCATGCTGGCCTTCTCCTGCCGATCCTGTCCGCTTCGTTCGTTGCCGCTTCGTTCGTTGCGCGGTCCGTCGTCTGAGACGCGCCTGGTCTGTCCGCGTTGTCCGCGTTGTCCGCGTTGTCCGCGTTGTCCGCAGTAGTAGTACCATGACGAGTCATCCCGGTATCATCGTCGCTTGCCAGCATGGCACGCGCCTGTTGCGTGTCGAGCGCCATCTGGTCTATCAACGCATCTACGCTGGTGAAACGTCGCTCCTCACGCAGCCAGGCGACGAAGGCGACGTTGAGCGACAATCCGTAGAGGTCCATCGTCAGGTCAAAGAGATATGTTTCCACCAGCGGCTGAAGCCCCTCGCCAAAGGTTGGGCGCACCCCCACGCTCGTCACCGCTGGATGTGTCGGCTCCAGTTCGCCCGGCAGCGCCACCCGCACGGCATAGATGCCATGCGCAGGCGTCGGCTTGCGCGGGTCGGGACGCATATTGGCGGTAGGGTAACCCAGCAGGCGCCCGCGCCGGTCGCCCGCGATCACCTCGCCAGTTATACTATACGTATGGCTCAGGCGTTGTGTTACCTGGGCAATCTCGCCAGCGGCAACCAGGCGTTGAAGCTGTGCGGCAGTTGTCATCTCGCGTTCGCCTTCCGGCGTCAGTGTCTCGACGGCGCCGCCAGCCGCTCGCGCTTGATCCATGATCGCCGCAGGCAGCGGATCGTCCGTGGCGCCCAGCAACGCCACCACCGCGCCCAATGACTGCATGCGCCGCCAGAGCGCATGGGGCAGATCGCCGCTATCTGTCGCTTTCACCGCGTCTTTCACGTCAGTGATCCCAGCGGCGCCGGATGTGACGGGCGCCACGACCACCGTATCGAACAGCGTGAGACGTTCGAGCAGCGCCAGGCGCTCCGCCAGCGTTGTAAACATACGACGCGACGCAGCATCATCGCCGTGGTTGTTTGCCTCGTCAGCGGTGGTGAGCATTGCCTGCGGCCAGGGAATGACGGCCACTGCCTGCGCGCCCTGTGCGTTGGCGAGTAGGCGCGCACGCTGGGTCAGACGACGCCGCACGCCATATAGCCCGTCGAAATCGCTCACCGCCAGCACAAGCCGGTTCGAGCCATCAAGCCGTTGGACTTCACCCGTCAGATAGATGACGCGCATACGCTCCCACACTACTTACACGCTGTACACACTACACGCGCTGACCTGCTCACATGCAACAGACGCAACAGGCGCCCGTGCCGCCAATCCTTCGCTATACTACCACAGATCGGCCCCGGCGGGCAGAGATCGCAGGAGTTTTGGTGGCTGCGCACAAGCGGAGGGTAAATCTACAGGTACGTCTACCAGGCCAGACTGCCTGCGTGTCCACAGATCGCTAACATCTTATAGACGTTTGAGTGGATGCCGTCTGTTCCTGATGACATGTGAACAAGCTCACACAAGACGCTGCATATGGCCCATGCCTTCCAGAAGTGGAGTACGTGCGAGTTATGCCCAGGCGCCGGGCATGCTATGCTGACGTGATATGCTAAAAGGCGTCAAGTTCTATCTACAACGAAAGTGTAGCGACATCGCCATGCCAGCCGAACCGACTCCATCCACCAAACCAGCAGGCGCCACGACGCCAACAGAAGCAGCGCCGACAATGCCAGTACCACCAGTAACACCGATATTATCACCATCCATGTCAGCCAATGCGCCAATGCCTACCGAGCATGCCAGCGGCGAGACGGGTGAACGCGAACTGGTGATGGAGCGGTTGCGGCGGCTGGGGGTGCGCGTGACACCACAACGGCTCTTCGTGGTGGAGGCGCTGGAGCGTGGCGGCGGCCATATGACCGCTGAGGAGATTATGCAATGGGCGGCGCAGCGCTATCCGGCGCTCAATCTGGCGACGGTGTATCGCACGCTTGATATGCTGGTGGACGTGGGCCTTGTGACACAGACAGGCCTGGGTGGCGGCGCGACATCCTTCGAGCTGGTAGGCGACTCGCCGCATCACCATCTGGTGTGTGAACACTGTGGCGCCGTGATGGAGATGGACGAGGCAACGCTGACGCCGCTCCGCGACCGCCTGCTGGCGACCTATGGCTTCGTCGCGCACCCGCGCCACCTGGCGATCTTCGGCCTCTGCCACCAGTGCGCCACCCTCACCACCGCCTAAAATTAGCGTCCATGCCGCGAATTTACAGAGGCATAGCCAGGGACTTTAGCCCCCATCTCACAAGTGCTCTGGGTGGTGATTGCTCAGTCGCGATTGGTCTGGTCGCGCTCGTGCCGGGTGGCGGCTCTGGTGTAGGCTTCGTTCAGCAAGGGTTTGACGGCTTCGAAAGTCTCCGGACTGGGGTTGAGCACACATATCCATGATTGCAATGCGTATGCCGGATGTGGCATCAGCCGGTCCAGCGCTGCGAAGTCATACTCGGCGCTCCTGGCACTGAATTCATTTGGTAGATAACCAAAGAGCGCATGAAAGGTGTCTCTGCTTACGCCGATGTTGAGCCGAAACACATCTGGGCGATTCAGGTGTGAAGCAGTATCAAAATCGCCGTAATCTTTGGTGACAATCGTGGCGAAGGGAAACCAGTGCTTCGGATCAATGTTCTGCTGGGGATCATACGAGATAAAGTATCGCCTGCGCCGGGGCCGACGGTTGGCCTGACGGCCTCGACCCCTGTGAATGTGTCCGTGACGTACTGAATGATGGCGTCTTGATCCAT
>JBDTAI010000554.1:0-7287 GCA_039924685.1 Ktedonobacterales bacterium | reverse complement strand
GTCTGCATGCGGGGTGAGATGACGACGCGCAACAGGCACAGCACGCCGATGGCGGCGCAGGCGCCAAGATACATCGCAATCGCCCAGGGCTGGCCAGTATCGCTGCCCGCGAACAGTCCATGCGCCGTCACCAGCACGAAGACGCCGAAGCTGACATAGTGCAGCGCCCGCCAGAACCCGTAAGAGATGAAGCGTCGGAGCCAGGAGCTTGCCAGGATCACCATCATCGCATAGAGTCCTAGCACACCCAGTGCCGAGCCAAAGGCGCTATAAGGTTCACCCAGCGGAATCAGCAAGTTCGCCAGCGAGAACGGCAGATAGGGATCGAGCAGCAACGTCAGCAGGTGCAGCGCCAGAAACGCAGCGGTCAGGATTGCCAGGAACTGATGTAGCTCGTCGAGCAGCCAGAACGTCACCGCGCCTGAGAGACGAATCTGCCGCGCCATGCTGCGCAACAGGCCCAGCCCCACCGTCAGCGTCAACGCCACATAGGATGAGATGGCGGCGGCACGCGTCACATACCACAGCGTCGGATCGGCGCTGGTGGCTATCCGAGCGACAGCCCGCATCTGAATGGTTAGCGTCCCCAGCGTCGGGAGCGCATGTATCGGTATCATCGGTATCATAAGCGGCTACTTCTCTGTTTGTAGTTCAGCGGGTATGTCACTCGTCAATGCTATCCAGTCAACGCCTGCATTGATTTCATCGTCGAGCCAGGGACGTAGCGGTGGGATGGCGCCGCCCTCGGTCGCCCAACTCGCCAGATAATCGTTTATGGAGCGTGAGAGGCGTAATTCGCCCGCGCCATCGACCAGCAACAACGCCAGCGGCGTATCCACTGTTCCATGCCGCGTATACACATCGAATGTCGCATCCCAGGCAGTGTCAACCGTGGCGAGCGCTTGGTCCGGCCCATGCAGCAACGCCACTTTGGCGGCTACCTCGGCCTGTGTCGCCGTGGGGGCCAACGCCGTCGCCGTCGCCAGCAACGTGGTATCCCCGGCGCCATCCGTCCACAGCGGGATGGGTTCGCTGGTGCGTGGATCGAGCAGATGATGCTGGCGTTCGCCGTTGCGCAGCCACCAACGTCGTGCGGCGCCCGAAGTCGCCAGGCCACCCCGGCTGATCGTGATGATTGCCAGATACGGCGTGTCGCGCTGTAGATCGGCTACTTCAACCTCATCATCCGGCAGGCCATCGCGGCGGGGATCACGCACGCCGACGGTCCAGCCTGCGCCGGGTTGTGGACCACCATGCGCCCGCAGATCGCCACCAACGTTGAGCAATGCGCCGGGAAAGCTGCCACAGTAGCGCATGAACGCCACATCCGCCGCCCAGCCCTTGGCAATGCCGCCGAGGTCAAGGGCGACATCCGCTGGCAGGCGAATACGCCGACGGGCGCGATCCAGTTGGATTGCCCGCCAGCCGCCTTCAGCCTGTGGCGCGAGTGGCCTGGCAGCATGGTTACTGGCCACTTCCCGATGCGCAATCTGTGCGAAGTCGCGGTCATAGCCCAGCGATTCGAGGCGCCCCAGCAGCGTCGGATCAAAGAGGCCGTCGCTGCCATGCGCCGCCGCCAGCGCCACTGTCACGGCGGCAAAAAGTGTGGGAGAGGCGGCGAACCACCTACCAGCAGAGCGGTTGAGCGCGCTGATCTCACTGGTGGGATCGAAGCGCGACAGGCAGGTGTTCACCTTCGCGAACCATGCCATGCAGCGGTCGGCGGCGGCGTTGGCCTGCGCCTCCTGGAATGGAGAACAGGCGATCTGCGCGCTCACCGTCGTTCCCATCAGCCGCTGCAAACGCGCCACCAGCGCCCGCCGCTCAGTTGGCAGCGCGATGGGAGTGCGCGGTTGCGATTGTGGCGTCAGTATATAGTAGGTGGGCGGTGTTGGCGTTTGTGGCATCGTCTCATCCTTGCTCACGAGACGCCGGAGCCAGTGCTAGGCGGAATGTTCTGGCTGGGCGAGATGGTGATGCCGCCGGAGCCACTGGGCGTGGCCGTTGGCTGGTCGTCATCACCGGGGAGGCCCGATGAAGGCGCGGTAACGGGCGCTGCGCTGGCAGTGTGAATCGGCTTATAGTTGGTGAGGGTCCACGCGCCAATGAAGAGCGCGATGGCTCCAGCGCTGAGGGCCAACCGCATAGCGGTGCGCGCCGGACGGTAGACTGCGCTATTGGCATGGATGCGACCAGCCACTGCTGCGACGGGTGTTGCTACCTGCCTACCCGCGCCAAAGATCGTCACATCGCCCACCGGACGCGCCACGCAGCTCAATACCGCGCCTGCCGCCTGTTGCGCTGGCGTCAGTCCACTCTCTGCGCCGCGCTGCACCTGGCCAGCCAGCAGCCGCATCTGGCATGTGCCGCACGCGCCCGTCCGGCAGTTGAACGGAGGACGATAACCACTACGTTCCAGCGTTTCCAGCAGGGTTTCCTGTGGCCTGGCGGTGAGAACGGCGCCTGTTTCGGCGAGCCGGATACGTGGCGCTGGACCACTGAAGCTGCTGAGAGGGATGGACGCCATGCTCTGACGCCGCATATCGCCGAAGCTCTCGCTATGGAACTGCGCCGACGGCACACCGGCGCGTTGCAGGTGGGCTTCCAGCGACCGCTTGAGTTGCTCGGAGCCGCAGACATACCACTCGGCGCTACGCATTGCTGAACCAGCGGCGGTGATCACCCGCTCAGGTGTCAGCCGCGTTCCTCGGCTCGATTGATAGTGCCATTGCGAAAGCCATACGCGCTGCGGATCGAGTGCGGCGAGCGCCTGCCCATAGATCGTCTCACTGGCCGAATGATAGGCGTAGTGCAGTTGCACATGCAGATGCAGCGCTGGGGCGACCCGCGCCAGCGCCCGCAGCATGCCCATAATTGGCGTAATGCCGCTGCCAGTGGCGACGAAGATCAGCGTGGAGTTGGGGATCATGCGGGCGGGCAGAGTGAAGGCGCCAAGCGGCGGGCTGGCCTGAAAGATCATGCCGGGCTGGGCGTTGGCATAGAGATAGTTCGAGGCGACGCCACCCTCCTGCCGCTTGATGGTGATCTCCCAGGGAGCATCGGTTCGACCCTCGCCACAGAGCGAATAGGAGCGATAGACGAGGCCACGGGCGGTGGGCAGCGCCAGCGTGATGAACTGGCCGGGACGATAGGCGGTGGGCGCGCGCTGTGTTCCCGGCGCAGCAAACCACAGCGTCACAGCGTCGCGCGCGGCGAACGCGCGGCCCACCACTTGAGCGGCCACCCATCCCAATGAGGCGGGCGTTGGGCTGGGTGGTCCCATCGGACTCGCCTGCCTCACAGCTGGTATACGCCCTGCCGTATAGCCCACCCCTGGTTGCGCAAAAGCCATCGTATACCCCTTTGTCGCGCCATGTCGCGCCGCCGATCTACGCCTTTCCAGCGTCGTTGCAACCTATACTACGCCGCCAACATGAAAATTGCATGAGGAAATGGCGCAAAACAGGACGATCTTCACAGCGAACTACGCAGGCGGGATACTCTGGGCGAAGGAGAAGACGTTGGCGGGATCGTAGGCACGCTTGATGCTCATAAGGCGTGGCAGATTGGCGCCATAGTACGCCTGCTGCCAGTTGGGCAGATCGGGATCAATGTAGTTCTGGTGCGCCTGCCCGCTGGCATAGGGACGCATTGTTTGCCACACCGACTTCACCCAAGCGACGTTGGCATCCACCAGCGCGGGTGAATCGCCCGGCTGCCAGTTGGCGGAGTACTGCGCGGAGAAGAGCGTATCGCGGTGAACGAAGGCCGTCGCGTCGGCGGCGATACGGTTGACCGCGCCGCCAGTGGCGTCGAAGCCAAAGCCTGCGCCCGCGAACTGTGGCTATGCCTGCCGCTCGCTGATGGCGTTGACCAGTGCGTGAATCGCTGGGGACGGGAGCAGGCTGGTGAAATAATCGGACTTCGCGTTGGAGGTATCGCGGGCAACCTGTCCCTGTGGGTTCTGGCCTGGCTGGTGACACTCCGCCACAGTCTTCTGGAAGCAGCCCGCTTCGATGAGCATGGTATCGAGGATGTTGTTGGGGGCAATCACGCTGCTGGATGGCGCTACGCCGATGTTCGAGACGAGCTTCTGGAGCATGGCGGGAACTGGCCCAGCGCCGCCAACGTAGACGCCATTCACACGCGCCATGGGTTCGCCAGCTTTATCGTTGTTGGTGAGCAGCAGGCAGTTCGACCACAATTCGTCGGGAGCGTGCTGCATCCAGTGCTGCCAGGCGTCAAAGACAGTGGCCGCCGCGCTCCACGGCCAGTTATAGGTGAACACGGTGAGCGTGGCGACGGGATGGGTTCCGTGTGGGCGATTTGCCTGTTGATAGGCTGCCCGAACACGCCGCAAGTGTGCCTGCCAGCGTTCCAGGTGCGCACAGGCCAAGAAACTCGCGCCGGTTCAGCCTGTTCTGTCGCATCGCGCGCCCGCTTTCATCGCAACGTGGGCCTATCCATTCAGGCCGGATCAGCGGCTTTCGCCCATCGCATGCCGACAGTATAGAGGTTTGCCGCGCCTTCTTCAAGCGGATTTGTGTGGCGCTTTGCACATTTCAGCGCCTCGTCAGCGGCATGTCGCGCCCGTTCTGGTGGAGGATGAGCGCAGTCGCGCCACCAGTATCGCCGAGGGTAAACGTGACTCTGGCGTTCAGCCCGTCAACGCTATACGTGGTCGCTGTCTCAGGTGTGGAGGGTAGTGATGGCTGATTGCCAAACGCCAGCCACAGTTCGCCATCGTCGCTGGTGACGGCGCAACGCCGCCCGGCGTCATCCGCATACGTGCCAACAAACTGTGTGAATGGCTCACCGCCGTCGGCTGCGCCCCATGCGCCGCTCAGATGGAATGGTGTATAGTCCGGCCAGTTGTAAGCTTCCGCTATCGTGTTGAGCAACGCCTTGAGCACGAGCCAGCCGCCGTCGCCGTTGGTCATCACCACGGCGCCCTGCCCACGCTGCTGATAGGCGGTCAGTTCGCAGTTGAAGCCCTCGTTGCCGCCGGTATGCCCGAAGCGCGCCGTCGCGCCTGCACCACTCAGAAAGACGCCAAGCCCTACGGCATCCACATTTTCCTCCGGCGCCTGCGGAGTCATCATCTTGCGCATCGTCGCCTGCGAGAGAATCGCCTGCGGTTCACCCGCCAGCGCCGCCCGCAAGCCAAGTGCAAATCGCGCCAGATCGGAAGGTGTCGCCCACAGTCCATCGGGCGCCAGTTCCGGGTAGATGTGCCAGCCGCCGGGGATCGGTTGCGCCTTTCCGTCCCGCACATGATGCGCCTTCGCAGCAATACGGGCGCGCTCAGTCGAGAGTGGCTGCTCGAAGCCGCTATCACGCATCCCCAGCGGCGCCAGCACCAACTCTTGCGCCAGCGTGGGGAACGGCTTGCCGGTGACATCTTCGAGTAGTTGCGTCAGCACGGTATAGCCGCCACCGGAGTAGCGCATCTGCACGCCGGGCAGCGTATCCACGCGGATCGGCGGCGTGTTGGCAGGCGACTCACCATTCAGGATGGTGGTCAGCGACGGCAGTGGCGCCCCCACTGGATAGCCGGGAAAGCCATGCACCGTCAGCCCGGCGGTATGCGAGATTAATTGGCGCAGGGTGATATGTGGCTGTTTGTCTACACGACCTTTTTTGTCCCAATAGGTGATCGGCGGAATCTTCCAGGAGGTCAGATAGTCGTTTACATCGCCATCGAGGGTGAGCTTGCCTTCTTCCACCAGACGCAGCGCCATCACGGCGGCGACCGGCTTGCTGATCGAGGCGCACTGAAACAGCGTCTCAGGCGTGACTAGCTCCGGTTTGCCCGCCTCCACGACACCATAGCCACGCGCCCAGGCGATGCGCCCGTCCTCGATCACCGCGACGCTAATCCCCGCCGCACCCGCCTCCGCCATTCGCGCCAGCAGCGGCGAACGCGGCTTGCCAGCGGTATCCTCGCCCTCCGCCACCAGCGGCGCCACCTGCTGTTCGATGTACGCGATGCGCTCGCTGTGATCGCTACCTGATAGTCTCATCCACCCCATCACTTTCTTGCGCTTATCGCTTACATGGCGCGCTTGTCCACCGGCTCGCCAAAGACTACGAGCAACGCATCACCGCTCTCTCATAATCGCTGCGAGCGTTGCGCATTGGCGCGATCTCATGCTGGTGTCAACGACAGGTTGCGAGCGGTTTGCCAATCGCCGGACAGTTGTGCCAGCAAATACGCGTGGAATTAGGATCGCCTGTTACGTTTGTATAACGCATCCGTTCACTGGTATATCACAAACTCGTGGTTTTATCGCCTCGTTGCAATTTCTTCATTCGAACTGGGACGGCAGAAGAGGCAATGTCTGAGGCTGAGGGAATGAATATGCTAACCATCCTGTACATCGTCACCCTGGCATTTGAAGGGCTGCTGGGTCTTTTCAGCGTCTATAGCGCCTACAGCCTGTTCTCGTGGACACCTCCCAGCCTTGCCAAATCGCGTGAGGCACTCCACTACCCACGCTGGTATTGGATGCTGGCGGGAGTCATGGCGGCAATTGGCGCTGTTGGACTGCTTGTAGGTCTCGTGTTTCCGGTACTGGGAGCAGTTGCAACAGTCTGGATGATCGACTATTTCATTGTAGCGGCCTTCACGCACATCTTCCGCAACGACCTGCGGAATCTTGTTGCGCCGCTCGTTTTCCTCGTTTGTTTTGCTGGCCTTGCTGCGCTTCGGTGGGGCGATCTGGCGCCACTGTTCATGTCTAAGTGATCACCAAACGTCATAACGTGCGTTGGGGAGCATGGAAACACAGGTGGACTGTACATAACAATCCTCCACATCAGCGTGTATGTGGGCTGAACGCATCCCTGCGAACGTGCCCTACATTGCGCGCTTGGCCACCTGTTCGCCAAAGACCGCGCGCAGGGTGTCGCTGATCTCGCCAAGCGTGGCGTAGACCTCGACGGCGGCGACGATGCGCGGCAACAGGTTCTCGCTGCTCCGTGCGGCGGCTCCCAGCGCGTCCAGCGCAGCGCCGACGGCGGCGTTGTCGCGGCGCTCGCGCAGCGCGGCGACCTTTGCGGCCTGCTGGCGTCCGGCTTCGGGATTCGTCTTGAGGAGCGCGGGATGCTGTGTCGCCGCCTGCTGGTACTTGTTGACGCCGACGACAATACGTTTGCCCTCTTCAAGTTCGCGCTGATAGCGGTATGCAGCCTCTTCGATCTCGCTCTGGATGTAGCCCTGCTCCACGGCGCGCACACTGCCGCCCAGATCGTCAATGCGCGTGATGTAGTCCCAGGCGCGGCGTT
>JBDTAI010000553.1:0-3648 GCA_039924685.1 Ktedonobacterales bacterium | reverse complement strand
GCCGTCAGTCTTGCCGTCAGTCTTGCCCTCGGCTCCATCCAGCGCCGCCTGAACCACGTCAAAGAGGCGTTTGGTGAAGAAGTCGGCGCCGCGTTCGGGATGTGTGCGCTTGCGACCCGTGCTGATGACCTCACCCGTGTCAAGATTGATGACGCCTGCGAAAATCTTGGTACCGCCAATGTCAATGCCGAGTGCATATCGAGCCGCCATATCGCTTCACCTGCTTTCCCTTATCTTCCCACTGGCTCCAGGATCATTCCCTCGGCAAACTGGACGGTAGGGATTGGCCCCAGCAGCGCTATCGCCACACGCGCAAGGTTGTCCGCCGCGCCGCTACGCCAGAACTCATCGTCGGGGCGCGCAGGGCGTGGTTCTTTGGCTGGCCCTCCGCCTGGGTTGGCGAGCAGGCCATCGCGTTCGAGCACAGCGCGTGTGCGGTTGGCCACCGCCGCGCCGGAGTCAATCACTGCGACGCCCGGCCCCAGCACGCGCTCGAACGCCGCGCGCTGCGCAGGGAAGTGTGTGCAGCCCAGCACCAGCGTATCAATCCCACCAGCGATCAGCGGCGCAAGCTCCTGCCGGATGGCGCGCTCGACAACGGGGCCATCCAATATACCTTGTTCCGCCAGTTCCACCAGTTGCGGGCAGCCAACCGGCAGGACGTTGAGACCCTTTGCATACGCGGCGATCAACTCGCGCAGATAGGCGCTGCGGGCGGAGGCGGTGGTGGCGGCGACGCCAATCTTGCCATTGTGGGTATATCCGGCGGCGGGCTTGACGGCTGGCACGACCACGACGACAGGGATCGTCGGGTAGACGGCGCGCAGGAGTTCGCGGGCGCGCACCGAGGCGGTATTGCAGGCGACGACGATGGCTTTGGCGCCACGCCTGATCAAGAACTCGGCGGCGTTCAGCGCCAGCCGCTCGATCTCTGCGTCAGGTCGCACGCCATATGGACAGTTGCCGGTGTCACCGAAGTAGATGTAGCGTTCGTCCGGCAGTTCACGCAGCAACTCGCGCAGCACCGTCAGCCCGCCAATCCCCGAATCGAAGACGCCAATCGGCGCAGCATTGGGTATCGTCTGCATGTCCGCTACATCGCACAGGTCAATTTGCCAGTCACTCTCGCCCATCAATGTCCCTCACAACCACTCTCAACGCCGACCCTGCATATACTCTCGTACTCTCGCCCTATTGTAGCATGTCTCTCGCATAGCGCTGGCAGAGCGCAATCCGTCTTGCCAGTTTTTCCACTTTGCGCCGTCAATCGTTTACCTCTATAAGGGCCGTTTGGCGGCTTTGCGTGGTGTAAAGGGTGACAGCGATGGGCCAGCGCAAGAAACAGACGGCACATGAGCCGACCACGACGGGCGCGACGACCGAGGCGGCATTCGCGGCGCGCTGGCGGGCGGGCGACTGGCGCGGGCAGACGCTGTGTAGCGAGAGCGGCGAAACCTTCACGCTGATCTATCAGGGGCGTCCCGGTGGCCCCGCTGGACCCGACTTCCGCGATGCCGTGCTGGAGCAGGCGGATGGAACGCGACTGCTGGGCGACATCGAACTGCACCTGCGTCCCGCTGGATGGCGCAGCCACGGCCATGCCGACGATCCACGCTACAACGGTCTTGCGCTACACGTTACACTGCGCGCTGATCCACGCCCACACAACACACAGGCGCCCTCCCGCATCTCATCAACCCCCAGTACCACTATAACAACATCTCTGGCGAACGGGCGTATGGTCCCGTTAGTGATCCTCAGTCACAGTCCTGCGCTTCCCACTGCTGACAGAAGCTCCGATACCGTCCAGGCTCCCTGGCCCTGCGCAGATTTCACCACGCGCGTGGGTGCAACCGTACAACGTACGTTGCTGTTGCGGCTGGGGATGGCGCGTTTCGAGCGGCGCGTTCAGAGCTACCATGAACACCTGCGGACGCTGCGCGACGAGGATTGCGCGCCACTGCAGGCGCCACTGCCCACACTGCCGACGCCGATCCCGCTGGTCAGCGTCCAGAACTGGCGCGCAGCAGATTGTTTGCTCTTCGTCGAGATCGCCGAGGCGCTGGGCTACGGACGCGACAGGGCAGCGCTACGGGCGCTGGGCGAGCGACTGGCGGCTGGTGTGGCGTATCCCCCCAATGGAATGCTGAATGACACGCTGGACCCAGTTGGGCAGCGGCGGGTTGAAGGGCTGCGGATACTGCGCGCCAACTGGCGGATGCAGGGGCCGCTTGCCGCGCTGCTTGGCGTGTTATCTGGCGCCGCCATTGCGTCGGATACTTCGTCGGATACTTCGTCGGATACTTCGCCAGATGCGCTGCTCGATGCGCTGCTCGATGCGCTTACCGTCGCGGATGGGCGCCTCCAGCGCAACGGCGCCATTTCACTGGGGCGGGCGAAGATTGTGGCGGCGAACGTAGTCTTGCCGTTCCTGACCGCCTGGGCAGAGGAGCAGGGCGACCTGACGCTGGCAGAGCGGATGCGCGCCTGCTACATGGCGCTGCCATCACTGCCATCCAACCAGATCACACGCGAGATGAGCCGCCAGCTTGGCCTTGCGCGGCTGCCGACGGGCGCTGCCATCCATCAGGGACTACACCATCTCTGGGCCGCACACTGCCGCGAGAAACACTGTGTGTCATGCCCCTGCAACGTCACATCTGCTGATGTCGTATTACAGAAGGCAATGGGTAGGAAAGCCGATTGACAAGACCCTGCAGATCGGCCAGAATGCGAACATCCAGGGCAATACGGAAAATCAGGGAATAGACCAGGCGGAGTGACTGGACAAACACGATGATACAGCAGTGGATTGCAAGTTTGAGTATGATACCGCCGCTGGCGATCTACGGATTCGTCTTTCTCTGGCTGGCGGCGGAGAGTTGCGGCTTGCCCCTGCCGAACGAGTTGGTGCTGCTGCTGGCGGGATCGCTGGCGGCGCAACGGCACGACTGGTGGGAGATCGTGGCGTTGACGCTGGTGGCGACGCTGGGCAGTCTGCTCGGCGCCAGTGCGGCCTATGCCATCGGGCTGCGTGGCGGGCGCGGCGCTGTGGTGCACTTTGGCCGCTATATAGGCCTCGATGAGCATCGGCTCGATAGCGTGGAACGCTGGTTCGAACGGTCCGGCCAGGTAGCGATTGGCCTCTCGCGCATCACACCCTTCGTGCGCACAGTTGCTTCGTTTCCGGCGGGCGTGCTGCGTATGCCGCTGCGGCTGTTCCTCGGTGCGACGTTCTTCGGCTCGCTGATCTGGTGCGCGGTGATGGTGGGCCTTGGCTACGTGCTGGGCAAAAACTACGACATCGCGCTGAGACTGATCGAGCAGGACACCATTCCTGCCATTGTGGTGATCGTCCTGCTCTTCGTCGGCTATCTCTGGCTGCACAACCGGCTCTCGCACATCGGTGAGTCGTCCTCTGGCGCAGACACGAAAAAAGCGCAGCCTTCCGCCATCGTCTCGACACCATTGCGCATACAAACAGACTCACGCCCATCCACTGGCTCCAATAGCGCCCGCAACCCATCACGCCCGTCACAGGCAACCTCACGCCCCAACAATACAAGCGGCGCCAACACGGGTCGCTCACGCCGCAAACGCCGATAATCGCGCAATATGGCATATATCAAACTGGGAGTCGTTCGAAGA
>JBDTAI010000552.1:0-4636 GCA_039924685.1 Ktedonobacterales bacterium | reverse complement strand
GGCAATAACGGCGGCAATGGCAATGCTGGCGGCAATGCTGGCGGCAATGCTGGCGGCAATGCTGGCGGCAATAACGGCGGCAATGGCAATGCTGGCGGCAATCCCCAGCGCCCGACCGGTCCCGGCTTCTCGGCGCCGAACACACCGAACACGCCGAATACGGCCTTCAACAACGGCGTTCCTGAGAACCCGCGTGGGCCACTTGCCGAGCGCATGAATGCCAATAACAACTTCTTGGGCAGCTTCACCTCATCCGGCGCGATGCAACGCTATGGTGGCGGCGACACCGGCACATTGCAGGGGCGCGCACCGCTGAGCAGCCAGGAAAACAACTTCTACGATCTCAAGGGTCGCGTGCAGCAGGCGCTGGTCGCCGAACTTGATCCGCGTGTGGACCTCTCGCAAACCGAGAAGGTGCGCAAGCAGATCGATGACCTCTTCAATCGCATCCTCACCCAGCAAGAGATCGTGCTGAGCCGGCTGCAGCGCATGCAGCTTCTGGAAGCAATCAGCGCCGAGATTCTTGGCTTTGGTCCCATCGAGCCGCTGCTCAACGACGACAGCGTCACTGAGATCATGGTCAACGGCCCGCGTAAGGTCTATTATGAACAAGCGGGCATTCTTCACCTCTCAGATATTCGCTTCCGCGACGACGAGCATGTCAGGCGCGTGATTGACCGCATCATCTCGCCGCTGGGCCGCCGCTGCGATGAGGCGCAGCCCTATGTGGATGCGCGTCTGCCCGACGGCTCGCGTGTCAACGCCATCATCCCGCCACTCTCGCTGGTGGGGCCGGTGCTGACCATCCGCAAGTTCTCGCGCTCGCCGCTGCAACCCTCTGATCTGATTCGCATGGGGTCAATCACCCAGCCGATGATGGATTTCCTGCGCGCCTGTGTGCAGGTGCGGCTCAACGTCATCGTCTCTGGCGGCACCAGCAGCGGCAAAACCACCTTCCTGAATGTGCTCTCCAGCTTCATTCCCGACGATCAGCGCATCATCAGCATCGAAGAGTCCGCCGAACTGCAACTGCGCCAGGAGAACTGGGTGCCGCTGGAGGGCCGTCCCGCCAACATTGAAGGCAGGGGCGAGATCAGCATTCGCAAGCTCGTCGCCAATGCGTTGCGGATGCGCCCCGACCGCATCATCGTGGGTGAGTGTCGCGGCCCCGAAGCCCTCGACATGCTGCAAGCCATGAACTCAGGACACGAAGGTAGTCTTACGACGCTGCACTCCAACGGCCCGCGCGACACCTTGCGTCGGCTTGAGACGATGTCAATGATGGCGACGATGGACCTGCCGCTACGCGCCATCCGCGAGCAGATCGCCAGCGCCGTTCACCTGATTGTGCATCAGGGGCGTATGCGCGACGGTACACGCAAGATCACCCACATCTCGCAGGTGGTGGGGCTGGAAGGCGACATCCTCAACGTGCAGGACCTCTTTGTTTTCGAGCAGACGGGGTTCCAGGATGGGCGTGTCGTCGGCATATTGCGCTCTACAGGTGTCCGCCCGATCTTCATGGACCTCTTTGAACTGGCCGACATTCACCTGCCGCCGCAAATGTTCGAAGCGCGACGCAGTTGATTCGTTGTAGTGCTTTGGGAACGGTTACACGAGGTTGCTTGGGTTGCATGGGCGAGCATGCTATGCTGATGTGGTGGCAGCAGTGAGGAGGGAGTGAGCGCAAATGACAGATATCGTGAGCGCGCTTGGCGTGAGTATACCGGGCATGCCGATGATCACGCTCGAAGGGCTTCTCATCGGCGCGCTGGTGACATTCGCCATTCTGGCGCTGTTTGTCGGCTTGCAGCGGATCGTCTTCAATCGGCCCAATACCCTTGCCAAACGGCTGGGCGCTATCGGCGTCGCGCCCGCGACAGCTGAGAGCACAGCAGCAGGCGCCGGTGATGGACACGGGTTGCGTCAGGGCATCACCAATGTGGCGGAGGGCGCGGCGACGCGCAACTTCACCGAGCACATGGCGCGCGAACTGGCGCAGGCCGATCTCAAGCTGACCGTCGGTGAGTTCCTGGTGCTCTCGGGTGTGCTGGCGAGTGTAGGCGCGCTGCTTGGCCTCGCGTTGCCCATCTCTGGTCGCTTCGTGCTGGCGTTGTTATTGTTGCTCACGGGCGCCTATGGTCCGCGTGTCTATGTCGCCCGCCGCAAACTGGCTCGTTTGCGTATGTTCAACGCGCAGTTGCCCGATATGATCAATTTGATGACCAGCGCCTTGCAGACCGGCTTTGCGCTGCCCCAGGCCTTTGCGGTGGTGGCGCGTGAGGGGCCGAAGCCCAGCGCCAGCGAGTTCGACCGCGTTGGGCGCGAGATTGACCTGGGCCTGTCGGTGGATGATGCGCTGGCCAACCTGCTCAAACGCATGCCGTCAGACGACCTCGATCTCTTCATCACCGCCATCAATGTGCAGCGTGAAGTAGGCGGCAACCTGGTCGAAGTCTTCGATACCATCGCCAACACGATCCGCGAGCGCATCAAGCTATTGGGCGATGTGCGTGTGCTGACCGCTCAACAACAACTCTCCGGCTATGTGATCGCCTCGCTGCCTATTGGGCTGGCGCTGCTGCTGACGTTGATCAATCCTACCTACATGTTGGGCGTCTTCGAGACGACGCGCTGGTGTGGCTGGACGATGGTGGGCTGCGGTAGCGGCATGATCTTTCTGGGATTCCTCATCATTCGGCGCATCGTCAATATCCAGGTGTAAACAGGTCTGAAATGAAGTGGCGATTTCTTGCTGATCAGGAGTTTTTCGCATGCTACAAGGGTTACAGGGGATGCTACAAGGGTTACAGGGGATGCTACATGCGCTGCTGCCGCTGCTGGCGCCGTTCCTTGCGCCGCTCGCCGGATTTTTCGTTTTCTTCGCCATTTTGCTGATGCTGCTGGGTCTCTCAGCGCGCCGCAAGCCGAACTCGATAGAGGAGCGGCTGCGGCAGGCGACCACGCCCATCACCAACATTGACGACCTGGAGATGCAGGCGCCGTTCATCGAACGCTTCGCGCGTCCCGCGCTGGCGCAGATTGCCCGCGCCCTGGGGCGTTTTACGCCATCCAGCGTGCAGGAGACCACCCAGCAAAAGTTGGTGTATGCCGGGGTGCAAAAACGCATGCAGGCGTCGGAGTTCATCGGCCTGCGCGCCCTGACGACCATCGCCGGTGTGGTGGTTGGTGCGTTGATGGGGTTCACGCTTCAACGCGGGATTTTCCTGGGGGCGCTTTTCACCTTTGCGCTGGGCATCCTGGGCTATGTCGCGCCGATCCTCTGGCTGCGCAGCCGCACCGACCAGCGCAGGCGGAGCATCGCCAACGCGTTGCCCGACTTCATAGACCTGCTGGCGATCAGCGTTGAAGCCGGGATGGGCTTCGATCAGGCGATCCTGCGCATCGTGAGCAAGGCCGATAACCTGCTCACCCTCGAATTTCGGGTGGCGCTGCGCCAGATGCAATTGGGCGCCAGCCGCCGCGAGGCGCTACGCCAGATGGTGGACCGCACCGGCGTAGAAGACCTGAGCGCCTTCATTGGCGCGATCCTTCAGGCCGAGCAACTCGGCGCCAGCGTGGCAAATGTGTTGCGCATCCAGTCGGAGGAGATGCGTGTGCGGCGCCGTCAGCGCGCCCAGCGTCTGGCCCAGCAGGCGCCGATCAAGATGCTGTTCCCGATGGCGTTCTTGATCTTCCCGCCGGTCTTCATCGTCGTGCTGGGGCCAGCCATACCGCATATCATCCGTGCTTTCAATCCCGGCGCCCCGCTATAAGAGCGTGTTTTTGGGAAACCAAGCAGTGACATAACGCCGCATGCTCTGATGCATGAGTACGACATATCCTAGCGACCTGGCTGACGCGGAATGGGAGTGCGTCCAGCGCTCCCTTCTTCCGGTGTCACATCGCGGCAGACCGTGTACGCACCCGCTACGCCGCATCCTCGACGCCATCTTCTACGCGGTGCGCACTGGCTGTCCTTGGCGCTATCTCCCCTCAAATTTCCCTCCCTGGCGGACGGTGTTCTACCATTTCCGAGCCATCAGGTACAGTCAACGGGCGGGCGCTGTGGTGAGGCAATCGCCGTGGCCTGAAGGCCAGGGGTCATCACGGAGGGCAGGCTGATCAGTACCCGATCAAGTGATCAAACACCAGAGGGCCACGGGTCATACCGGCGGGCGATGACATGGTACAGGATCACAGTGGTAAACGGCATAAGGCCACCATAGGATACGCCGGATGGCGGAACGAAAGCTCCATGGTGTCTCATGCCCTTCCAGCACGACCCTTCAGTCGGGTAGCTCGATCTTGAGCATGCCGTCCTCGATCCAGACGGGAAAGCTGCCCGCGTTGCCAGTGGCAGGCAGACTCAGCGCGTCGCCGGTTCGCACGTCGAAGGTGGCGCCGTGCAGCGCGCACTCCACGATATACTCATCTACCAGATCACCCTCGGAGAGTGGGTACTCTTCGTGGGTGCAGGTGTCGCCGATGGCATAGAGCTCGCCGTTGATGTTGAAGATGGCGACGGGCAGGTCGCCCACCATCACACTCAATGCCTGCCCCGGCTCCGGCGCGTCGCTCTCCGGCCCAATCTCAACCACTTCTGCCATACAGAATCCCGTTACCATAGTTTCAC
>JBDTAI010000551.1:0-3798 GCA_039924685.1 Ktedonobacterales bacterium | reverse complement strand
AACAGTGCGGCGCTGATAGGGCGTATTGTGTCGGCTCACGGCCTGCAACGCGGTTGCAAGCGCGCGACGCTCCTCTGCGGGGCGGCGAGCCAGCGCGGCATGCGCCACCTCAGTGATCTCGTCGTAGTATTCGACGCGCACCACCTCCACATCGTCGGCGGAGACCAGCAATGGCAACGCGATCTCCAGTTCCTCATGGAACTCCTTGACTGTGGTGGAGATGCGTGGGATGAAGACGACCAGCGCGAAGATACCCAGTCCCGCGCAGATGGCAACAACGATCACATCTTCCTCAGTTGTGAGCAACTGCTGCAAGAGGCCGCTGGCAAGGTTGAGCGCCAGCCCGAAGAGGGTGGAGAGGCCGACCACACTCACCACCAGTTCCAGCGCTCGCCCACGCGCCGCGCGCGTCTCCTCCTGAAGCGTTGGCGCCTCGTCCCGCGCCCACTCATCCGCCATCGAACACTCTCCCCCATGCGCGATTACTGCTACGCCTGCTCACGTCAGGCGCAAGCACTCAACGCCGCCCGACCGTCGGCAGTATAGCATAGGAAAAGTGTGGAAGGGGTCACGGCTTCAAGGGTTGCGCCACTATACGCACTGGGTGGTGAAAGCCACGGGTAATCCCGGAAGCCGCGCCTGAAGTCCCTGCGGGGCGCTCCGATCCCGTCTGCACGGCTTGTGACATGCCCATCGGTGGCAGATGGTGTGCATAGATAATGGCAAGGCATGACGGGCGCGCCACGCGCCCCTACAGAAACAACGGTTGTGGCTATTCCACCATCCATTCGCAGGGCACACGGCAGCGCGAAGTCGCGAAGTACGGTATCACAGAATGGTCATCGTGCCAACAGACTAAACCAGGACGAAATACGCAGAGGATACCAGCGACATGCTCGACGCCAAAGCCAGCCCCAGAGATGGCGGCGCTCTACGCACAGCTCGCTGCACAATGCGCCTGCACAATTCACCATCTCAGCGTGTATAGCCACCCGGCGTATCGTCAGGCGTGCTGGTGGTAGCGGGCGTCACGGGCGGAATGACATACACCCACACCTGCCCCTGCTCCACCTTCGTCTTGATGCTGGGCAGCGGACTATAGGCGATGGATGACTCTGGCGCGGCGTGGCCGTCTTCGCTGAAGCGCCCACCATGACAGGGGCAATCGAAGGTGCGGGCGCCGCCGTTCCACACGAGCAGGCAACTCATATGTGTGCAGACGCCAGATAGCGCCGTAAAGCCCTGCTCGGTATGGTGTATAAATCCAACGATGTATTCCGTCTGGAAATGACGCACAGCGCCCAGCGGGATCGCCTCCACCGCTGCGACAGACGCCCAGGCTCCGCGTCCATCCGGCACCAGCGCTGTGTTGTTTGGGCCAGGCGGAGTGTTCTGCGCCTGCCTTTCATAGATCGCGCCCGTGGCGGCGCCCACCACAGCGGCAGCGGCGGCGCCAAGCCCACCGACCAGCAATCCACGCCGCGACACACCAGCGCGTGACCGTCCGGCGCGCGGCGCAGTCTCACCCCAGCGCACAGGTGGCCGGGGAGCGTCTACCGACGCCAGCGCCTGCACCTCCGTCGGCGCCTCTGCGTGTGGGGGTGCGGCGAGTGTCGCGAGAGGTTGCGGATGATCACTCGACATGGCGCCTGCTTCGCGCTCCAGGCGAGCCAGCAATGATGCGGCGAATGTCGGGTCGGGATCGGCGGCGCCAGGCGCGGCGGCATGCAGCAAGGCGGCCATCCCATAAACCTGGGCGTCCTCGGCGTTCAATGTCCCATGCTCAGGGCGACGTTCAGCGTGCAACTGTTCGATATGCTCATGCAGACGCAGCACGCGCGCGGCATCGTATGCTGCATGCTCGGCGCTCTCGTTGGTCTTTTCGGTTGTTGGTGTCTGATCGTCCTGATAGCTCATGATGCGCCACCCTTTGCAGAATCAAAGGGATCGGATGGGCGTACTGCGTCAGTTTCGAGTTGGGCGGCTTTCTTCAGCGCGCGAAACTGCAACACCTTGACATTGGCCTCGCTCAATCCCATGCGCGCCGCCGTCTCTTTCAGCGAATAGTTCAACAGAAAACGATAGCTCAAGATTTCACGGTAGCGCGCGGGCAACTGATTCAGAATCTCCTGCGCGCGGCTCTCGACACGCTGCTGATCGCTCACCGGAGCAGCGTTCGGTATGGCGCTATCCCAGCCCACCGCCAGCATATCATCGAGTGAGCGTTCGGGCAGGCGATAAAAGACACGCCAGTGATCGGCGATGGTGGTGCGGGCCACCTGAAAGAGCCAGGCCTGCACACTCGCCTGATCGCGCGAATCGTCAAGCCCGCGCAGCGCCTTGAGAAACACCTGCGAGGTCAAGTCTTCGGCCTCTTCACGGTTGCCCACTTTGCTATAGATAAAGCGGTAGACGGCGTTCAGGTGCGCCTCATAGATTGCGCGGATGCGCTGGGCGCTGGGCGCAGTGTGGGCGCCGGAGGCGGCTAGAGCGCCGCCAGCCGCCTCCCCATTCGCTATATCCTGGGCAGGTGGACGCGGGGCATGGACGCCTGATGATACGCCAGCCACTACTGCGTCTGGCGTATCGGGCGTGGTGGCGATAGAGCACCCGCCGCCGTCGCCGTTCCCGTTGTCGCGCTCACCGCGTTCTTCACGCACAACACGTATCCTTCGCAGCGCCGTCACACATCCCTCCTGGTCTGTCGCGCTGCTCCACCACCCTGCCGCCAGCCCTCACGACGATGGCGCCCGACGGGAGATTGCAGTGAACACGCCACCGACTCCTATGATGCGTTACGCTTATAGGTTACAATTCTACCATCATCAGCCGTCAGCGCATTGAGCATAACATACCTGACAAGACACGACCAGTTGGGTTGGGAGGCGACCGTGGGCGACGATTTTCCAGACGCTATTTCCGACGACATCCCTACCACCAAAACACGCGCTGTCACTGCCGCGCACATCAGCCAGCACAGTGATGAAGCGAAGCAGGACGCCGACCAGACGCAACGCGACCGGCTGACCGATCTCTTTGCGAGGCAAGCCGAATTGGGACAATTCTATCGTGAACAGCGCACGACAGGATTTTACAGTGAGGAGCCGATCACTCACTGCACGACCTGGACTCGCGCCATCGTCCATGAATGCTGCGAACTTGATAACGAACTCAACTGGAAGCCCTGGAAGAATCCCCGCCCGCTCGACGCCAACCGCGAGGAGCGTTTGCTGGAGATGGCGGACATCCTGCACTTCTTCCTTCAGCTTGCGCTCGACCAGAACTTCTCCGCCGACGACATCTACGCCGCCTATCTGCGCAAGAACGAAGAGAACCGCGAACGCCAGCAGAGTGATCCGCGCTATCGGCCCTGAGTGTTGCAACGTGAGTGCTGCAACGTGAGTGTTGCAACGTGAGTGATACAATGGGAATGGCTGTATGTCGAGTGACGACGCCACTCGCTGGTGGGCAGGAGCGCAGAGACGGGTGAAGGGATGAGCGGCAATGAACACACCCGAAGGCGACGAGAGCCGCGACGGTGACGCTGCCCAGGACGACCAGTTCCATCAGCAGTATTACGCAGGTGATGCGCGCTACGGGAACTATGGGAACTATGGCAATGCGCCACTGCCCAATCGCCTCGACCGCGAAACGCTCGGCGGCTGTCTGGGGATCGTCTGTATTCTGGCGCTGCTAGGCTCAATCTGGTTTGTCTTTGACCTGGGACGGCTGCCGATCTGGATCAGCGCGCTGTTGCCAACGCTGGCCTTTGCGCTGGGGGCCGTCGGGCTACTACTG
>JBDTAI010000550.1:0-7801 GCA_039924685.1 Ktedonobacterales bacterium | reverse complement strand
AGCAGGGTATGATGGCGCATTGGGCGCGGGCGTCAGATAGGGTGGCTGATAGTACGACGGGGGCGCTGGCTGCTGCGAGGGATTGGGTGTTGGCGGCATCGCAGGTGGCGATGCAGGCAACGGCGGTACGCTCTGCACAGGTTGGTATGGCTGCTGGTAGGACGCTGGTTGAGGTTGCGGTTGGGCGTAGGGATTCGGCGTAGGCGTAGGCGCAAGCGTCGTTTGTCCAGCTTGTGGCGCCTGCGCCCACAGCGGACGCGAATAGGCCTGGCCGGGCATCACCGCCGCGCTGATCGCCCGCGCAAAGTCAATCACCTGCGGGTAGCGTTGCGCTGGTTCTTTGGCCAGCGCCCGCAACAACACAGTATCCACCGCTGGCGGCAGCGCCGGATTGACGCGGGTGGGTGGCAGCGGTTGCGCGGTGAGGTGCAGGTGGTGCAATTCGTGGATGGTGCCATCGAAGACGAGCTGGCCCGTCAGCAGAAAATAGGCGACACAGGCGAGCGAATATTGATCGGTGGCCGGCTCCGGGCGTCCCTGATATTGTTCGGGGGCGCCGTAGAGCGGCGTGCCGGTGGTGCCGGTGCCGTGCGCCATATCGCGCAGGAAGCGCGCCAGCCCGAAGTCCGCCAGCAACACATGGATGCGTTCCGCTACGGTGTTGGTGGGCGCGGCGAGAGTCGCCCGTGAGTCGGTCAGCACGCGGATCAGGATGTTGCCGGGTTTCACGTCGCGGTGGACCACGCCGGAATCGTGCGCGTATTGCAGCGCCTCTGCCGTCTGGCCGATGATGCTAGCGACCAGTGCGGGCGCCAGGGGCAGCGTGAAGTGGTGCAGCGCGCCGGGCGCGATGGCGTCGCCCAGCGAGCCATCCGGCATGTAGGGCATGATCAGGTAGTCAAGCCCCTCCTGTTCGCCGTAGTCGTGCAGTGGCAGAATGTGGGGGTGATCAAGCGCGGCGATGGCCCGCGCCTCCTGGGCGAACTGGTGCAGGGCGTCGGGGTTAGCGTTCTGCGCGCCCTGTGAGCCGCGCACCACTTTGACAACCACCTCACGCCCTAACGACAACTGTTCGGCGAGATAGACATCGCCCATGCCGCCGCCGCCAATATGCCGGATGATGCGGCAATTGCCCAGGACTTTCCCTTCGAGAGACCCCATCACGCGCGATCCTTTTCCTGGCGCATGACTCCCCCCCGCTGCCCTGCATGCGGTCAGCCATGCTCTGTCCCATTGTGTAGATATGAAGAAGCGATGAATACCGATGGTGACGATGGCGATGATGCGCGTCGGCCTGTCATCATCAGCAGCCGTCAGGTGAAAGTGTACACGAGATTGTCGCCCACGTATAGGGGAAGAAACCTGTCATGGGCCACATCCCCCATCGGCACAGGCTGAGACAGACTCCAGAGAGGATCATGCGCAGTTCGTCACCCAATGCTCGATGTGCCATTGGCGCGCGGGCGTCTTGCACGGTATACTAAGGGAAGCGTGGGTGATGTCGCAATCCTCCACGCATAGGCAGCGTTTCATGCGCGTTTCACTCGCATTTCATTCAGGCGTCGCGTCTCCCCAGGGCGCTGCGTTGCTGTAGAGGAAGACATGAGAAGCATAGACAGAGGTGTTGGCGGCCATACGCTGGCGTGCCACACCACTCAGGAGGCGACCCCCAGTGGCGAGGGTCGGTGGCCACGCATCTGCGAGAGAGTGGCGAGCGCCGCAATGGGCGCATACACTGTTAGTGACTTCGCCAGTGACTACTCACTACAGATACAGCGTGTCGCATCATCAGGACAATTAGGACTATTCGATCAGACAGTGACAAGGACGGCGCAGTTAGCGCACAGCAGACACTTCATTCCTGGCATGCGTAGCGCGGCGAACATGGAAATGGGGCGCGCGCATGTGCTTTAGAGTCGCCATGTTCAGTCTGCACACCTCACCCCTCGCGCAGCTTGGCCGCACCCGCGACGCCGGTGGCATGAACGTCTATATCCGTGGACTGGCCCACGAACTGGGGCGCGGCGGCATGTATATAGACATCTTCACGCGGCGCTCCGACCCCACCACGCCGACGATTCAGCGCCTCGGCGAGCGTATCCGGCTGATCCAGGTTGCCGCCGGTCCGGCGATTCCACTGCCGCCTGCCGAGTTGTCCTCCTACGTCGGCGAGTTTACCCGGCGCGTGGCGCACTTCGCGGAGCAGGACGAGGAGGCGCAGCATGGTTACAACCTGCTGCATACTCACTACTGGCTTTCGGCGTATGCCGCACTCCCGCTGGCGCGCGCCTGGGATATTCCCCATGTGATGATGTTTCATACCGTCGAGCGGCTCAAGGGCCAGCAAGGGCAATCGGGGACAACGGCGACGGCTGGTGACCAGCTCAGTGAGGCGTCGCGCTTCCGCATCGAGCAGGAGGGACGCATCGCCAGCAGCGTAGACCGCATCATCGTTTCGACTGAGCATGAGGCTGAACAATTGCGACGCCTCTATGGGTTGCCCGCCTGCCATATGCAGGTGATCCCCTGCGGCGTAGACCTCAGCGCCTTCACCCCTGGCGAGGCAGCAGATCGGACGCTGGCCCGTGCAACGCTGGGACTGAACATGCCACCAGGCGAGCGCCTGCCAACACTGCTCTTCGTCGGACGGCTCGACCCGATCAAGGGCATTGACCTGCTGCTGGAGAGTCTGTCACTGATGCAGACACGCGCTCAATTGCTGGTGGTGGGCGGCAATCCCGATGGCGACCCGGAGGTGGAGCGGCTGCGCGCACTCGCCGAAGACCTGGGGATCGCCGACCGTGTGCGTTTCCCCGGCGCCGCTTCGCAGCAGGAACTGCCGACCTACTATCGCGCCGCCGATGCGCTGGTGGTCACGTCGCGCTATGAGAGTTTCGGGCTGGTGGCGGTGGAGGCGCTGGCGTGCGGCACGCCAGTGGTGGCGTCGCAGGTCGGTGGCCTGCCCAGTGTGGTGCACGATGGCGAGAATGGCCTGCTGGTTCCCTGGCGCTCACCCACCACCTTCGCTGAGCGACTCGACGAACTGCTTGCCGACGAGGCGCTTCAGGCGCGGCTACGGGCGCAGGCGCGGCCCTCGGTGGAACGCTTCGACTGGCAGCGCATCGGCGACCGTGTACGAACGGTCTACTACGCGCTCACCGCCGACGAACGCTATACTATCGCCTGCTCGTGCTTCTAGGGGCCGTTGGCTACTACGACTCCAGATCTCGCCTTTGTAGCCGGTGAGGCGAACGTATGCGGCGCTGGGCGAACGTTGTGGCGTTTGCAACGGGAGGACGCTGATGTCCATCGCACGCCCCTACAACAGCTATTCAGTGAGGATGGGCCGTGTGAGGATGGCGAGGTAGGCGCTCCACGGGCCGACAGCCTCGGCGTATTGCCGCGACATCACCTCGACAATCTGGCCGATATGATTGAGGTCATGGACCACCCAGGTTGCCAGCAGTTGGCCCAGCGTGACGGTTCCCAACGCTGGATGGACGCCCGTGCGGGTGAGTTGCGCAGGGGTGATGTGCAGTTCGCTGAGTGTTGCCAGGCTCTGCGCGCGTGCCTGCTCGAACGCCGTGAGCAACTGATCGAGTGAGTAGCCCTGATACCGCTCGAACATCGCCGTCCGGTTGAGTGAGTCGAAGGGCTGTGTCTCGCCATGCTCCAGGATGATGCGTGTGCGCTCGATCCAGTCGGTCTCTTCGGTGTGCAGCAGGTGTCCGACGACAGCATAGGCGCTCCAGGTAGCTGGCCCCGCTGTGCTTGTCGTCCACGCCTCAGGCAGCCCATGCAACAGCGCCGTCAGTGTCGCGGGCGTCCGGCGCAGCATCTCGACCGCCTGCTCGTATTGATATTCGATGCCCGTCTCCTTCTGGCTGGCAAACGGTGAAATACCTATAGCAGCCAGGAGGCTGCGGCCAGGGGAGCGGGCTGCGCCAGCGCGGCGGCTTCTTCCTCCGCAAGCTGCTTTTGCGCCTTCGTCACGATCAGGTCAATGAACTTGGCGGTGCTGCGCCAGCGGGCCGACTCCTTCTCGGGGTCGTAGTCCAGGCGGGCCACCAGAGCCTTCAGGTCGGCCAGCGCCATCTCGCGCAGCCGCAGCCGCAACGTCGGCTCGCCACCCAGATCAAGCAGTTCGACCGGATCGAGCGTATCGTTGGCGCCAAAGACGGAGAGCAGTTCGCTCTCGATGATCGCTTCGCGCACCTGTTGCGCCGCGTCGGGATCGTCGCGCGCAATCTGCACCACCTGCCGGAACATCTGGATCAGTTGTTGTGGGTCACGCACGGTGTTGTTACCTCCTGATACGGTCAGTGGGCGTCTGTCTCGCTGGAACTGCCTGCGTTTATATGGGGATGAGTACGAGTCGCTGATATGGCGCTGGGCGAAGGGTCGGCTTCGATGCTCGTTTACATCGTTTCGCATCGTTTCGCATTGTAGCGGGCGCGCGTTGCATCGGCAAGCGCCACACCGCATGATAGCCCAAATGGTTGCAACGGACCGCCCATTGCGCCTATCACGCTTGCTTCTCTGCGCCTGTCTGCCGAGTCTGTTCCCACGCCTGCCGCGCCTGTTGACTCGCGCGAAAGAACGCTGTGAGCGCTACCCTATCGCCCTGCGCAATCGCCGTCCGCAGATCGCCAAGTCGCGCCTGATAGGCGTCGAGTCGCGCCAGCAGCGCATCGGGGTTGCTCAGGCAGATGTCACGCGCCATCACCGGATCGCCCGCTGCGATGCGTGTGGTGTCGCGGTAGCCGCCCGCCGCCACCTGCGCCACGCCCGGCCAGTCCGGCGCCTCGGCCAACGAGACCGCCAGCGCCGCCGCCAGCGCCATTGGCAGGTGACTTGCGCCCGCCAGCAGCACATCATGTTCGGCGGGATCGAGCCGCTGCGGGATGGCGCCGAGCGCGCGCACCAGCGCCTCCACCAGCGCCAGCGCATCGGGCGCCGTGCTGGCCGTTGGCGTCAGCAGCCAGCGCGCCCCCTGATAGAGCGTGGCGTTGGCCGCATCAAGGCCCGACCGCTCACTGCCCGCCATCGGATGCCCACCAACGAAGCGTGACGGATCGACCAGCGCCGCATTCGCCCAGGCGACAACGGGCGCCTTCACGCTGCACACATCGGTGACAATGGCCTGTGGGCCAACCTGTGCACTGATTGCCTGTAGCAACATGCGGGCCGATTGCGTGGGGGTGGCCAACACAATCATATCGGCGGTTCTGGTGGCCTCGGCGGGGAACTCGCAGGCGCGATCAATCATCCCACGAGCCAGGGCAAGCTCAGTGACGCCAGCGGCTGGGTCGAAGCCCACGATCTCGTCGCAGAGCATGGCGGCGCGCAGGGCCAGGGCGAGCGAACCGCCCATCAGCCCCAGCCCCAGCACCGCCGCCCGCCCGACATGCGGACTCCCAGGGACCAGCGGACTCACAGCCGGTAATCGCCGGTGTGGGCATCTTCGAGGTAGCGCGCCAGCAGTTGTGCGGCGGCGGCGAGGTCGTTGGCGCTTACCATCTCGTTGACGGTATGCACATAGCGCGAGGGGATCGAGAGTGTGATGGCAGCCGCGCCGCCGCGTGATCGCTGCATCGCGCCCGCATCCGTGCCGCCGCGTGGCAGCACCTCGAGCTGATGGGGGATGTCGTAGCGTTCGGCCACCGCGCGTAGATGCGCCACCAGTCGATAGTTTGGGATCGCCGACGAGTCGAAAACCTTGATCGCCACGCCATCGCCCATGCGCGTCACACTCTCTGTCTCCGGCATCCCTGGGGTATCTACCGCCAGTGTCGTGTCGAGCGCAATGGCGACATCCGGCTCGACCTGGAAGGCGGCGGTCGTGGCGCCACGCAGCCCAACTTCTTCCTGCACGGTAGCCACGGCGATGATCGTTGCCTCGTGTTTGCCCACCTGCCGCAGCGTCTCAATCATCGTGAAGAGGCCGGACCTGTCATCCATCGCCTTGCCCATCACAGTATCGCCCAGCAACTCGCAGGTGCGGTCAAGCGTGATCGAGTCGCCAATAGAGACCAGTTCGCGCACGCGCTCACCCGGCAGGCCCAGGTCCACATAGAACTCTTCGAGCTTGGGGACGGCGGGCTTCTCGTCGCCGAGCAGGTGGATCGGCTTGGTCGCCGGTGTCAGCGCGCCGTGCAGCGCCTCACCGCTGCGGGTATGCACAATCACCCGCTGCGCCACCAGCACACGCGCATCGAAGCCGCCCAGCGGCTGGATGCGCAGGAAGCCGCGTTCCTCGATATAGCGCACCATGAAGCCGATCTCGTCCATGTGCGCGGCCAGCATCACACGCCGGTCAGAGGAGCCATGCTTGATGGCGATCACGTTGCCCAGCGCATCCACCGAAATCTCGTCAACCAGCGGCGTCAACTGCTCGATCACCAGCGCGCGCACCCGCTCTTCGCGGCCCGACACGCCCGGCGTCTCGCTCAGATGGCGCAGCAACTCGACATTGATCGTGCTGGCCCGCGACGTATGCCCTGCCTTGCGCGTGGTAGCCGCCGCCGCCTCGATGTCGAGCGTGGCGACCGACGCCATCGCATGGCCGTTGTGGCCGTTGGCATGCCCGTTCTTGGCGCGCTTGCCGCCGTTCTCTGCCTTGTCCTTGTCACGTCGTTCACGCTTCAGCGCTTTCTCGGCTTTCTCGGCCTTCGCTGGTTTTTCGCTGGATCGTTCCGCCATCGTCACCCTCTCCCAACTGCACATCGGCTGCCCGCCGTTTGCCTGAATGCTGCATTCAGCCTGTTGACACGCTCACGCACTTCATGATGGTGGGGACGGATCAGCGGGCCGTGCGGCTACGATACGCCAGAGTATAGCACGATCTGCGCAACCACGCGCCTCCAATTACCCAGACGTAGTGGTTGTGCGTTGGCGTCATGTCGTCGCTCGGCGCTGCGTCGCCCGCCAGCCGATTGATCACGTCATCAAAGTTGATCAGGCGGCCATCCGAGACGAAGAATGGTCCGGCAGGCGGCTGTATCCGCGCCAGCAGGCCACAGGTCCAGGCGCCCATCGAGGCGGTGAATCGCTCGAAGCGACTGAGGCGCGCATCAATCACGTTCTCCACCTCCTCGAACTCCTCGAAGGCGTCGGCCACCGCGTCTTCGAGGACCGTCTCGAGCGCGTCCACTGTTTCCGCCAGCGCGGTGGGCGGATCGGCGGTGTCACCAGCGGCGACGGGGATGCCGGGGACAGCGTTGACGGCCAGCATGGCGTCGCTGCCACCCATAGCAAGGGGCGTCGTCGGCATGGGGACTATGGAAGCGTCATAAGCAGCAGCAAGGGGCACATGTTCCGATGAGGGATCAGGTGACAGATCGTGTATACAAGCCAACTTTCCGCGAGCGCGCTCAGGGGTGACCGTGGTGATCAAGATGATTATCCGGGTGATCGGGTATTCGCCGACGAGCGTGGCTGCTCTTCTCGGCGCCATGCCTCTCACTATACTTCCACAGGCGGGGTTGCGCTGTGCCGTTGTTCACCGCTATCGCATGGTTTATGCCATATTTTGAGTACGGCATGGACAATAACCTGGCCAGGAGAAGCTGGCGCGCTACATGCAATAGGCAGGCCATACACAGGCAATAGGCAGCAACACGCCTGAACGATTGTCCGCAGCAACACGTAAAAATGGGCGCCAATCTGCGTCATGCTACTGAATGCTGCGCCAGTCGCCAGATCGTTCGCCAGCAGTCAGGCGCCAGGCAGGGGGTAGCAAGGGTAGTGAATAGAGTGGCGTTGCGAGACTCCGGCGTTCACCTCAGGTGTTTACCTTCGG
>JBDTAI010000549.1:0-4074 GCA_039924685.1 Ktedonobacterales bacterium | reverse complement strand
GCCAGAGTAGTGAGGCGACATCTGCGCCGACCGGCAGGCCGGTGGCGCTGGCATGCCAGGTCGCTCCCTGATCGCGGCTGATAGACATCCCATGCGCGCCGGTAGCCAGCAGCAGCGTCGCCCCGTCTGGTGATTCGGCGATGGCGTTATAGGTGTCGTCAGCGGGCAGTCCGACGCTATAGCGCGTCCAGGTGTCGCCATAGTCACGGCTGAGGTAGAGACCCGCGCTGGTTCCCGCATAGAGGCGTCCGCTGACATGCGTATCGGCGAAGACTGTGGTGATGAAGGTATCGGGCGGGATGCCAACACCGGGGCTGGGGTCGCCAGTGGAGTCGGCGATCAGACGATAGACGTGGCCATCGTCAGCGGCGGCATACACCCTGCTGGGATTGTGAGGATCGCTGGTGAGGCTCTCAACCTGCCGTCCGCCGCTTGGACCCATCAGCTCCCACTGTCCCTGCTGCTGCGCGCCGCCACAGCCAGCGAGCAGCGTTACCAGCGCCAGTGCAAGCAGGGGAGCAAGTGCCAGAGCGTATAGTCTGCGCCCGCTCTGCGCCGATACTGATAATGCCTGTCGTCTCATCATTGACCTCATCTGGACCTCTGGACCTCAAAGAATACCCAGTTTCACCCGATAGCTGAAGTACCATGGCAATGTCTCGCCGCCAAACGCCTCATTGATGGTGGCCTGAAATGCTTCCAGCGCAAGCTCGTCCTCGGTCACCTGCCCGGCTTGCAGCACCTGAAGCGGGCCATACGACAGTGCCAGCCCAATGAAGCGCGCGGCGTCGCCTTCTTCACGCGAGGCGATGGTGATCTCCTTGACGTAGCGGAAGCGCCCGCTTGCCCGTATACGCGACAGGTGGCCTTCTTTGGGCCAGGCGCGGCGATTGACATCGAGGGCGCGCTCGCGGGTCAGCGCGCCATAGCGATCAATGAAATCCTTGTATGCCTGTTCGGCCTGCCAACGTACCGTGGGCGGCCAGTCATAATCATAGGCCGCGAAGATGCCGCCGGGCCGCAGGATGCGCGCAACCTCGGCAAAGGTGGCCGTCGGCTCCATCCAGTGCAGCGCCTGCGAGGCCGTCACGATGTCGGCGCAAGCATGTGGCAGCCCCGTCGCCGTCGAGATGCCCTCCCGAAACGCGATGGTGGATATGTCATTCTGCCCGCCACGGCGCCGCTCGGCCTGCTGACGCATGGCGGCGTTCGGCTCGACGCCGATCACGGCTTCTGCGCGCTCGGCCCAGGCGAGCGTGGAAAGCCCTGTGCCGCTGCCCAGGTCCACCACCAATTGTGGGCGCGGCGCGCGGGCTAGCTGGGTGAGGATGTCGAACAGCATGGCGGGTGGCTGCGGACGATAGGCGTCATACTCAGCCGCCACGCCATCCCAGAAGCCAATGCGGGTGCGAAAGCCCTGCTCGGTATAGCGGGGATCATCCGCGCGGCGCTGCTGGTCCTGCTGAGCCTGGTCATCGAACTGCGTATCTGCCGGGTCTGCGCGGCGCTGCTGCTCCATCGTGACGAACCTCACCTGTATGTCGCTGCTGTCGCTGGCGTTTGCTGGTGTTGACGCCATTCGGCGGTGTACTCGCGTAGCGTCTGCCCATCAGACGCCGCATGACGCCGCTATTTTACCACGTTGGGGTAGCCCCTCGCCTAGCATGAAGCTCCACATGACGTCCAGCGATTGGCGCCAATGGCGCCATTGTTGCTGGCAACTGATAGTGCTCATGTCACGCCCGTTCTCGTGCGCCAGATCATCTCATCGTTCATCAACTCGTTGGCATACCAGCATATCAGGGGCATGGTGCGCGCTGTCCCTATGGTATAAGCTTAAGCTACGTGAATGATACGCGCCTGTTCTCCAGGCTGACAGTCACAGCCGTTCCGCATGTCCTGGATCAGACAGCCCAGACAGACCAGACTGATTTGATGCGGCGGGATGCGTAAGACAGCGGGAGAACGATACTGTGTGAGAAGCTGTGTGCGCCTGGGGGCGCGTGAGGAGCGGGACGGTGAGTGAGCAAGGACCAATCAGGCCCGAAGCGGAGTCTTCGGCGTCGTCAACGGCTACAACGGTTGTGGCGCTTGACCCGACCGGGGCGCCGAATCTTGATCAGGCGCTCGGCGGTGGATTGCCACGCGGCTCACTGGTGATCATCGTGGGGGCGCCGGGTAGCGGAAAAACGACGCTGGCCAATCAACTTGCCTTCTCGGCGGCGGAGACCGGACGGCGCGCCATTGTCCTCACGGCGCTCTCTGAGCCGACCAGCAAACTGATCGCCCACCTGCGCGCCTTCGATTTCTTTGATGAGGAACTGATCGGCGAGGCAGTGCAGTTTCTCAGCCTGCAACAGTTCCTCGCCACCGGACTGGACGCGACCGGCGACGAGATCGTGGCGGCGGCGCGGCGGGCGCGAGCAAGCTTCGTCGTGCTGGATGGCTTTCGCGGGCTGCGTGGGGCCGACGTGGACCCGCAGGCGGCGCGGCAGTTTCTCTACGACATTGGCGCCGCGTTGAGCGTGCTGGGAACCACCACCATCATCACCAGTGAGGCTGATCCGCGCGACCCCACCTTCTTCCCAGAAGCCACCACTGGCGACGTGATCATCGGTCTGCGCTACGACCTGATTGGCGTGCGCCAGGTGCGCGGGCTTGAGGTGATCAAGATGCGCGGCGCGGCGCCCCTGCCCGGTATGCATGGCATGGAGCTAACCAGCGCCGGATGTGTCATCTATCCCCGCCTGGAAGCGGTTGTGGCACAGCAAACGCATGGTGATAGTGTGGCGCCCGCGCAGGGCGCGTTGGGCGCCGCCGAGCGGCAGGAACGACGCGATCTGGCCGAGTCGCGCGCCGCCTTCGATCTACCAGAGCTTGATACGTTGTTGCATGGCGGCCTCACTCGCGGGACCAGCACGCTGGTCGTTGGTAGCCTGGGCGCTGGCAAGACGACGCTCGGCCTGCATTTCGCGCTGACAGGGCCTCGCAATGGCGAACCGACGGTCTATGTCGGTTTCCGTGAGAGTCGCGCCCAACTGCTACTCAAGGCCGATGTCTTTGGCATGGGCGAACAGCTACGCGCGGCGCTGGCGGCGGGTGACATGTTGCGACTGTTGCGCTGGGCGCCGGTGGAACTCAATCTCGATGTGGTCGCCAACCTCATTTTCCAGGCGATTGACGAGATTGGCGCTCGTCGTCTGGTGGTGGATAGCGTGGCCGAGCTTGAGCGCGCTGTCAGTGATAGTGCCGATTCGTATCGCACAGACGACTATCTGGCGGCGATTGTCGAGGCGCTGCGGATGCGCGGTGTGACGGGCGTGTTCATCCGCGAACAGCGCCAGAACCTGTTGCCGGATTTAGATTTCGCCGATCATCCCATCCTAGTGATGGCAGAGAACGTGCTGCAGTTGCGACAGGTGGAGCGTAACGGCGGCCATTATCGCGTCGTTACGGTCCCCAAGATGCGCTTTTCGTCGCACAATGCCAGCGCGCTCCGCGAGTTTCGCATCCTGCCGTCAGTAGGTATTCGCGTGCTTTCGCCAGTGGAGAGCAGCCCTGAACTGCTGAACGAGATCACGCAGGTAGACGGAGAATGGGAGACAGGCGCCCAGGCGCAAGGCGCAACCGGAAGCGCCGAGCAGCCACAACCCAGGCGATCACGTAACGATGGCGCAGGACGCCAGCCACACACAAAGCAACAAGCAGAGTCGGAAGGGTCAGATACACCAGACGATACAGCAGGCAAGACGGATAGATCAGGAGGATTCTCGTGAGCGAGGCCGGTGCGGGCGGGGACGTTCGTGGCGGGACGCGAAAGGCACACAAGGAAGATGCTGTTCAGGAGCTGGAATACACGGTATCAGCGCCCGCTACAGCGCCTTCCAGCATGCCGGAGTCTATAGTAGCGCCCGACATAGAGGCTCCGCCTTTTGTTGTCTTGATTGTCGAGGACGAGGAACCCATCTCCGAAGCGATTGCATATGTCGTTGAGGAGGCTGGGTATCTGCCGTTGCGCGCGCCGCATGGCAAAAAGGCGCTGGAACTGGCGCAGGGACAGCGGCTGGCGCTGAT
>JBDTAI010000548.1:0-2801 GCA_039924685.1 Ktedonobacterales bacterium | reverse complement strand
GCTGTGGCAAGCAACCGCCGACCGGAGGAGCATAGAGCCGCTTATCGCGGACCTATCCCCCGACCCCGCCCTACGGGCTACGCCTGCTCCGTGCGCTCCACGCGCACTTCTCGCCTCTCGGCTCGCGCAGGCGTTCCCGGCGCGGGAAGGGGAGCCAGAGAAGCGGACTGCGGCTGCTGACGATGAGGCGTCTGAACACCAGGAACTAACATGGCGGGTGTGGCCGAGGGTGAGCGTGATCGTTCCAGCGCGCGATGAGGAGCGTAACATTCGCGGCTGTGTGGAGTCGCTGCTGGCGCAGGACTACCCCAACATGGAGGTGATCGTGGTGGACGACGCCTCGACCGATGCCACGCCGCGCATCCTTGACGAGATCGCCAGCGAACCAGCGGCACAGGGCAGGCTCTCGATTGTGCGGATTGACGCGCTGCCCAACGGCTGGGCGGGCAAGCCGCATGCGCTGCATACCGGCGTACAGCATGCCGATGGCGACTGGCTGCTCTTCACCGACGCCGATACCCGCCATACGCCCACTGCATTACGCGCAGCGGTCGAACGCGCCG
The DNA here is from genome assembly GCA_039924685.1 of Ktedonobacterales bacterium. Lineage (GTDB taxonomy): Bacteria > Chloroflexota > Ktedonobacteria > Ktedonobacterales > JADMIN01 > JBDTAI01. The sequence goes on along the minus strand of JBDTAI010000548.1, from coordinate 2,238 downwards.
AGGCTGACGGCGCCGATCTCTTTACGATTGCCACCAACCAGGAGCTTTCCGACTTCTGGAGCCAGACGCTGCTGCCCATCGCCTTCATGGGCGTCTCGATGCAGTACCCCCTGCGCAAGGTCAATGATCCGCGCAGTTCCGTCGCCATCGCCAACGGACAGTATTTGCTGATTCGCCGCTGGCTGTATGATCGCGTCGGCGGCTATGCCAGCCCACGCCTGCGCGCGACACTGGTGGACGACCGCGACCTGGCTTATGAGGCCAAACGCGCGCACGGACGGCTGGAGATGGTGGAGAGCCGGGGGCTGGGGACGACGCGCATGTACCATACGCTGCGCGAACAGTGGGCAGGCTGGGGCAAGAACGCCTATATCGGCAGCAAGGGCGGCGCGCTGGTCTTCCCTGCGCTGATCGTCGGCCTGCCGCTAGTCTCGACGGCTCCCTTCGCGCTGACACTGCTGGGGCTGCTGTTGCGCCGTCCGGGTCTCACGCTGGCGGGCGCCGCGCCGGTCGCGGCGATCCTCGCCTATCGCAGCTACCTCAACGCTGGGTTGGGCCTGCCCCAGCGCGCGATCTGGACGCACCCACTCGGCGCCGCCGTCTTCACCGCGATCCTCGCTCGCTCCTACTGGCGCGGCCTGCGCGGCCAGAGCGTCCCCTGGCGCGGTCGGTCGTATTCGATATAATGGCGCCGTGGCCAGCGGCTGAAGCCGCGCCTTTGGGCTGTGCCAAGAGAGCCGCGCCTGCGCGGGCTAAGAAGGGGCGTCCGGTGGCCGCCCGCGCGCCAGTTGGCAAAATATCAGTGGGGGGCGAAGAGAGCGTGTGGCCCGGCGGGCGGCTAAAGCCGCGCCTGAAGTCCTGACGGACGCGAAGGCCGCCTACGCGGCCTGCCATATGAACAATGTGGCGCATGGCAAGCGATGTGGCGTAGCAACCGGAGCGCGGGCGCACCCTCACCTGACACCCCCTACAACAGATAGCGCCAATGTCCGTTCCCAGCCCGCGCAGGTGGTCGTATACGGTATAAGTATCAGGACACAAAAAACGACGCCCGCCCGGCTTCACATCAGGAGTGACTCACTACGCAGACTGAAGCCCGACAGGCGCCTGTTTTTGTATTGCGCTGGTCAGGAGGAGCGCCGCGAACGCTCTCCTGACATGCAGCGAGGACGAAGCCGCGCTGGTTCATCATAAAGGGTAGCCGCGCCTGTCATGGTGAACACGCTGGTCCACATGCGCAGGTTTGCTGGCTCTCCCGTGTTGAATCATCCGCCGCGAACAGGAGCCGGAAACCCCTGTTGTTGTTCCAGTTGTCCGGCCTGTTGTTGTTGCGATACGCCGCGCGCGCGTTCCTGGATGTGTTGTTCCACGAGCCGCCACGCAGCGACAAAACGACTCCGCCCTACAGACCGGCGACGCCACGCATGAGCGCTCATCGCACGCCGCCGCCGGATACTGCCTTCTGAAGTTCCACTGCCTCCTTCGCGCGGCACGAACGCCGCCATGCCTCCACAAGACGTCCTATCTCACGTAGTTGATCGCAGGCATATTCATAGTGCTTGACGGTTATCAGCGAGAGACGCTCACTCAGGCGCAGATAGAAGCGCAGCAGCGCCAGTTGCGTCGCCACATCGTCCAGGCGCGCGAGCGCATCGGCGGGCGCCGCGCTGCGTCCGGCGCGAATCAGCGCTTCATGCGCTGCCAGCGTCACATGTTGCAACGCGGCGGCCACGACAAACCGCTGCTCGCGGGGAAACTTGACCGCCAGCGGGATCACCCAGGCCACCAGATCGAACATCTTGACGAAGACCGGCGATTCCTGCATTTCTCTCATGCGCCGCCTCACTTGCCTGAAGCTTCACTTGCCTGAAGCCTGATTGGCCTGAAAGTGAACCTGTCCCAACAGCGACCCACGCAAGCGCCAGGTATCGCCATGCGCGACGTGCGCCACCCAGCCCTGCACATGCTGTGTCACCTGGCGCCCGTCAACCTCGCCGCGCGCATACCGATCAGCCAACCAGCGCAGGCGCCGCGCAAACGCCACACCATTGCGACGACGCAGCAGACGATGATCCGCATACACCCGAAAACCGAGGAACGGAATACCACACCTCACCGGAGAGACGATACACTCGCGCTCATGTAACACCAGCCGCAGTCGCGTAGCCAGAAAGGCGATGATCGCTGCCCGCCAGCGATGCAGCGCGCGCTTGTCATCGCTGAAGAGCAGAAAATCGT
>JBDTAI010000547.1:0-9995 GCA_039924685.1 Ktedonobacterales bacterium | reverse complement strand
GCAGCGCGTCGCCGCCGATGATACGCTGGTGGTCGGGGCGGGCGGTGTGCCAGTCGCGCGCTATGTCCCCTCCATCTATGGCGCGCCTGTAGGACCGGACCGTCTGCGCGCCGATGAAGTGGCGGCTGGCTCACCTCTGGTGGCCCGCACAGTTGGCTACCGCCCTGTCTGGCTGCCTCCACCTATCGTCCAGCCTGCACGACGCCGCCTGCCACGAGCCGTCAAGCCGCTTGCCGCTATGGTGGTCCTGCTGGTGGCGCTGGCGCTGGTCGCCCAGGTGGTCGCCACTGCGCAGGGCGCATCCTACCACCTGGGACCACTCACTCTAGGCGCTGTGCCTCATGCCACCCACCATGCAATCCCTACGCCCACAGCGACTCTCACCTGCGCCTTGCCAGTGCTGGACCCCACAGCCAGGCGGGCGCTCACCCAGGCGCAACTTACTACAGGCGTGCGCAACCTGCGCGCCAAAGACTACCGTCCGGTGAATAGTGTCTCGTCCTTCACCATCGGCCAGCAGGCGTATCTCACCTTCAAGGTGACATCCAACGTAGCAGGGACGGCCAGCGTTGCCTTCTGCACGCCGCAACAGACCTTCACCGGCGTGCTCCCCATCCCCGCACGCTCGGCCAACCGCTACGCCGAGTTCTCGATGACGGTGGCCGCGCAGAATGTGGGGCAGTGCGTCGCCGTGTTGCGCTGGCAGGGCGATGTGGCCGCCGTTCTCCCATTCACCATCGTTCGCGTCTGAAGTACCCAACATGTTGTAGGCGCCATCGCCTACACGAAAACAAACATCCCGCTGGTCGCCTTTCCTATGTCACAATTGCACAGTATCGGCATCCCAACGGGATGTGGTATTTCTTGAAATCGCGGCTAGGCCTTCCCGGCCCACAGGCGCCGCATCTCGGCGCTGGTCGCCAGTAGCTCATCCAGCGTCCCCTCGGCCTCGATCACACCCTCTTTCAACACCAGAATGTGATCGGCCCGTTGCAGCGCCGCACGCCGATGCGAGACCACCAGGCAGGTCGCCCCCTCATGCGCGAAGACGTTGTCCCACAGGCGCCGCTCGGTATCCACATCCAGCGCGCTGGAGAGATCGTCGAAGATCTGCACCTCTGGTTCACGCACGAACATGCGCGCCGCCGCCGCCCGCTGCACCTGCCCACCAGAGAGGCGCACACCACGTGGGCCAACCACCGTCTCCAGCCCACCCTCCATCTCGGCCAGGTCGCGGTCGAGCAGCGCCGAACGCAATGCGCCATCGAGATCGGCTGTCGTTTCGTCCTGCCCCAGCAGGATGTTGGCTTTGAGTGTATCGCTGAAGAGGCGCGGCGTCTGTGGCGTATAGGCGATGCGTGGCGGCGCAAAAAAGTCCGCCGGATCGCTCACCCGTTCGCCGTTCCAGAAGATCGCGCCCGCCTGGCGTTCGATGTGGCCCAGCAGCGCCCGTAGCAGCGTCGTCTTGCCAGAGCCGATGCGCCCGGTGATCACGATGAACTGCCCACGCCGCACCCGTAGCGAGACATGCTGCACGCCGCGCCCTGACTGCGGATGGATATAGGTCAGGTTCTCCACCGCCAGTTCGCGCAGATGGTCCTCCGGTCGCCTCGGCGCCTGCGCCAGCGGCGGCAGCGGGCCACGCAGATGCAGTTCTTTCGTCTCGGAGAGCGCCTCTGGCTTCGCACCCTGCATCACCAGCGCCATGCGGTCGAATGAGACGCCAACCTGCCGCTGCCGCGCCAGCGCCTGCCCATACCAGCCCATCTGCCATGCAAGCGTGCTGAGGTAGGTCACGAAGATGGCGAAGTCGCCCAGCGTGAACGGCGTCCTGGTGACATGCAGCGCCAGCAACAACAGCAGCAAGCCGGTGCTGATTGCGCCCATGTTGCCGTTGAGCGATTGCAGCAGCGCCGCTAGCGAGGTATCGTAGACGGCGGCGCGCCGCCGCACGGCGTTGATCGCCTTGAAGCGCGTGATCACAGCTTCCTCGGCGCCCGCCACCTTGACGGCCTGCGCCGCGCCAAACATCTCACCGATCAGCCCCGTCACACGTCCGGTGGCCTCACGGTTGTTCCTGCGCAGCCGCTTGAGCAGCCCACCACCCAGCAGCGTCGTCGCCAGCAACAGCGCGATGAACGGCAGGAAGACCAGTCCGCCGATCAGTGGGCTGATGCCCACCATCACCCCCACCGCCAGCACGATATAGAGCGTCATGCCGCCAACATCCACCCAGTTCTCGAAGAGCTTGCTGACCTCCTCCACATCGTCACGGAAGCGGCTCATCGCCTCACCCGGCGAATCGGGCAGCCGATGCGTGCCGGGGCCGCGCATCACCCAGTTGAAGAGGTTACGCCGCAGCAACGCCTGCACAGTGTAATAGTAGGTGAACCAGATGAAGAGGCCGCTGGCAAAGAGGCCGAAGCGGGCAACAGCCGCCGCCGCAAACAGCGCCACCACCGCCCACACGTTCAGCCCCAGTGGACCATGCCCACTGAGCGCATCGAAAAACCAGCCAGTGACGAGGCCGGTGAAGATCGGGAAACTATGCACCGCCGTCCACACCACGAGGTTGAGCGCAAAGAGGCGCGTGTCGCAGCGCATCAGTCGCCAAAGATACTGAATATCTGTGAGGCGCTGAGGTGTTGTGACTGTTGTGGCCGTTGTGGTCTCTATCTGTTCCAGGTTATCTGCTAACTGGTCAGTGGCGCTGGATGGCCCGCCGTGCGCCGTCTGAACCGCTGCGAGCGCCTCGTTCATCAGCGAGACACGCTCGTGTTCCGGCTGCGTGTCGGGTGGGAGCAAGGTTGAGCTTGTCATGCCAATATCTCCGCAGTAGCTTCAAGAGTTTCGATGTCGTCGGATTGTTCGAGGTCTTCGAGGTCTTCGAGGTCTTCCATATCCTCAAGGCCGATGCGCAGCAGCGCATGGAAGCGCGATGTCGGATCATGCGCCAACGCTTCGCGTGGTCCGAACTCCAGCACCCGCCCATTGTCAAGCGTGAGGATCATGTCGGTGCGCTGCACAGTGGCGAGCCGGTGCGCAATGATGATGCCGGTGCGTCCGCGTAGCAAGGCGCTCACGCCATGCTCGATCAGCCGCTCGGTGGCGAGGTCGAGCCGCGACGATGGCTCATCGAGGATCACCAGCGCCGGATCGCGCAGGAAGACACGGATGAACGCCAGCAGTTGCGCCTCACCGGCAGAGAGTCCGCCACCGCCCGCATCGAGCCGGGTATCCAGCCCAGCGGGCAGGCGACTGAACCAGTCATCGAGGCCCATCTCGGCGATCACGGCATGAATGCGCTCGTCGCCGATGCCTGGATCGAAGAACGTTAGATTCTCACGCACGCTCGCCTGGAAGAGTTGCACCTCCTGCGTCACCAGACCGACCCGCTGGCGCAGCAGGGCCAGCGGCAGATCACGCACATCCACCCCATTGAGTCGCACTGCGCCGTTGCCCTCGCCAGGAATGTCATAGAGGCGGAAGAGCAGGCGGCTAATGGTCGTCTTGCCACTGCCGGTGCGCCCCAGCAGGCCCATCACCTGCCCCGGCGCCAGCGCAAAGCTGACATCGCGCAGGATCGGCTCCTCGCCCGCCTTGTAGGCGAACGTCACATGGTCGAACGCGACGCGCATCCCCTTGTTGGCAGGCGTCTGAGAATCCAGCGTAGCCAGCGGGCGCGCGCCACGCGCCCCTACAGCTACAGGGACTTCAGTCCCGTTCGCATCGTGCTCCGGCATTTCAATGCCGAGAGCGCCTGCCCCCGCTGCCCCATCAATGATCTCCGGCGCCAGGCGCATCAGGTTGCGCACACGGATCAGGCTTGACGCTGCCTTCTGGAACTCCTGCAACTGCTGGGTGATCTGCTCAAGCGGCCCTTCGAGCAACACGGTGTACTGAAAGAACAGATAGACCGTGCCGAGCGAGATCGCGCGTGGCCCCAGATAGAGGTATGCGCTCACCGCTAACGTCAGCGCCGTCCCCAGCCCAAAGAGCAGCGTCGTCACCGTCCAGACCGAGGAGCGTCGTGTCCAGGCCGTCACGCTCTGGCGAAACCAGGCACGCATCGCCACATAGAAACGGTCCACCACATAGGCGCCTCCGCCGTTGGAGCGGATGTCTTCGACGCCCGCCAGCCGCTCTTCAAGGAAGCCCAGGAAGGTGGCGCTCGACTCACGCTCGTTGATGCCCGCAGGCACCGCCACCGCGCGCATCTTGATCAGCACGACCATCGCAATGCCCATGAAGAGACTAAGGGTTAGCCCGACGCGCCAATCGGTGAACCAGACGACCACCAGTGTGCCGACCAGCAGCCCACCGCTGCCCAACACCTGAATGATCAGGATCGAGAAGAAGTTGGCGAGATTGCTCAGGTCGCCGTCTATGCGCTCGATCAGTTCGCCTGGCGTATGGACGTTGTGATAGCTCATATCCAGCCGCAACAGCCGCCACGCGAGGTCTTCGCGCAGCAGATTGGTGGCGGCCCAACCGACATCCTGCCCCACGTAGGTGGCCCACGCGGAAGCAAGCAGGTTGACCAGCGCCGCACCCAGCGCCAGAAGCGCCAGCGTGATCAGCGTCGAGGCCGCCGCCTTCGCTGTGGCGCCATCAATGAACCGGCTCACGAGCTGCGGCCCGATCAGTTGGAGCGCAATGCCACCTAGCAACAACTCCGCCAGCAGCGCAAACCGCCCCCAAAACGGCGTCAGGTAGGCGCGCAGAAACGCCAGCCACGACGACGACGCCGCCCGCTGGATACGCTCGTCCCGCTGGCGAGTATCACCCTGTTGCGCTGTCGGCTGTGCTGTCGGCTGCGCTGACTGGCTGTATTTCGGTTGTGTTGAAGCGCGCAGGGAACTCATGACTCTATCCTTGGTGGTTCATTAATAACTGGCAATTCATCGAGATACGTTGGCTGATACGTTGGCCAACTCTCCAGCCCGCGCAGGCAAGCTCCGTGGCTGCCAGACCATCGGGCGCGGGTGTACTCGCAGGCCAATGCCGCTGGCCAATGCTGGAGGCCAATGCTGGAGGCTGGAGTTGAGCGCAAGCGAAGGGCGCAAAGAGACGCCGGGATGTGCGGTGTGGTGAAGTATTCTTTCAGCCAGTCGCGCAGATGGACACACAAACGCGCCAAAACACACTGCGGACAAACGAGGACGAAGAAACAGCTACCACGGATGGATCGACTTGCGCTGCACTACTGCTCAGCCTTGATCTACCTTCCGCCTCACAGGGCAGAGGGTGATGCTGGCCGTATGGACCGCATGCGCGCCGAAACACATCCGTGGCTGTTCAGTAATATGCAGGTTACTGAGCATGTTCAGTCGGGGGGATATGCTTCGAGCTAGCGGGCGATCCACATGACGCCAGCCACCGTAGGGCGGGCCGGAATGAGCAGGTTGATAATACCTGACGTCATGAGGTTCATTCTCCTTCAGCGCGACGCGCGCTGCGCTAGAGTGTTGGTAGCTAGAGTGTTGGTAGCTTGAAGTTGGGCGCATCGGATGGCGCACAACCACTCTATTCAGCGTACCATACTCTACCCAGGCGGCGCAAGAGTGAACAAAGCGTGATCAGTGGCATCCGCCGCCTCTGTACAATGGGGAGCCGCTGCCTCGTCTCCAGCCCGCACAGGTGGGCTTTGCGTCCCGCAGGGGACTTCAGTCGCGGCTTCAGGCGCGGCTTCAGGCGCTGGCCGGACCATGCCACCACGCGCCATCCACCGTTGCGGGCAAAACAGCACGCGCACGACAAGTGGTCCCTACCTCACCCGCCCAGCGCCTGCACACTCAAATCCAGGCCGGGGCGCACCTCTTTGGCATAGGTATACACCGTCATGACAGGGCGCATGCCAGCCGCCTCTATGAGGCGGCTGGGGTGGTTGCGACGGTCGGGTCATGCCGCCGTTCGCCAGTATACGCACATGCGCCGACGGTTGGCAATGAGGATTTCGTTAGACACTCAAGCGCCTGCGCGCCGCTGTGCGCTTGAGGTGATACAATCTCCTTGTGTGCCGGGGCGCTGGCAACACAACCCAATCTCCCTGTGGAGGCAGGGTTGGCGTCTTGCCCTGGCGAGCGGGTTGCGGCAATGGGGCCGCGCCGCTGGAGCTGCTTTCCGGTCTAGCTTGCAGGCTAGCACTCATCTTCTGAAAGGGGACTTTCACCTCATGGCAATTCGTGTCGCCATCAACGGCTTTGGACGCATTGGGCGCCAGAGCCTCAAAGCCATGCTCGAACGCTATCCCGATGCCATCGAGGTCGTCGCCGTCAACGACCTCACCGATAGCGAATCCAACGCCCATCTCTTCCGCTATGACTCCACCTATGGCCGCTTCAATGGCACGGTCGAGGTGGCGGGTCAGGATATGATCATCAACGGCAAGCATATCCGCGTCTTCGCCCAGAAAGACCCGGCGCAGATTCCCTGGGGCGAGGTTGGCGCGCAGATCGTCATCGAAAGCACCGGCTTCTTCACGGATGCCGACAAGGCCAGCGCTCACCTGCACGATGGCGTCAGGAAGGTGATCATCTCCGCCCCCGCCAAAGGCGAAGACATCACGATTGTGCTGGGCGTCAACCAGGAAAAGTACGATCCCGCCCGCCACAACATCATCTCCAACGCCTCCTGCACCACCAACTGCCTCGCCCCCGCGGCCAAAGTCATCAACGACACCTATGGCATCGAGCGTGGTCTGATGACCACCATTCACTCCTACACCAACGACCAGCGCATCCTCGATGTGGTGCATAAAGACCCGCGCCGCGCCCGCGCCGCTGCCCAGAACATCATCCCCACCAGCACTGGCGCCGCCCGCGCCCTGGCGCTGGTGATCCCCGAACTCAAGGGCAGGTTCGACGGCTTCTCGCTGCGTGTGCCGACGGCCACCGTCTCGGTTGTGGACTTCGTCGCCACCCTCAACAAAAACACCAGCGTCGAGGAGGTCAACAACGCCTTCAAGCAGGCGGCAGCGGGTGATCTCAAAGGCATTCTCGCCTACACCGACGAGCCGCTGGTCTCCAGCGACTTCCGGGGCGACGCCCACTCCTCCACGATTGACGGCCTCTCGACCATGATGGTTGGCGACAATTTCCTGAAAGTGATCGCCTGGTATGACAACGAGTGGGGCTACTCCTCGCGCGTGGCCGACCTCACTCACTTCGTCGGTGAGAGGCTCTCGTGATGGCGAATACACCAGCCGGAACACCGGCAAACGCGCCAGCGGGCGGCTTCAACAAGGCCACCGTGCGCGATGTGGATGTGCAGAACAGGCGCGCGCTCGTGCGGGTGGATTTCAACGTGCCGCAGGAGGACGACGGGCGCATCACCGACGATACACGCATCCGCGCCGCGCTGCCCACCATCCGCTATCTGCTCGATCAGCATGCGGCGGTGATCCTGATGAGCCACCTGGGCCGCCCCAAAGGCATGCCCAACCCCAAGTATAGCCTGCGCCCTGTGGCGGAGCGGCTGACGGAGTTGTTGGGCCAGCCCGTGCCGCTGGCGCCAGATTGCGTGGGGCCGGAGGTCGAGGCGCTGGCAAAGAACCTCCAGCCGGGCGATGTGCTGCTGCTAGAGAACCTGCGCTTCCATCCCGAAGAGGAGGCCAACGATCCTGCCTTCGCCAAGCAGCTTGCCGCGCTGGGCGAGGTCTATGTGGATGACGCCTTTGGCTCGTCACACCGCGCGCATGCCAGCGTGGAGGGCGTGGCGCACGATCTGCCAGCCGTGGCGGGCCTGCTGATGGAGAAGGAACTGGACTTCCTCGGCGACGCGCTGCACAACCCGAAGCGCCCGTTCGTCGCCATCTCTGGCGGAGCCAAAGTCTCCGACAAAATCGCCGTGCTCGACCACTTGATCGATCTCGCCGACGCTGTGTTGATCGGCGGTGGCATGGCCAATACCTTCTTCAAAGCCAACGGCCTCGACGTGGGCGATTCGCTGGTGGAGGACGACAAGCTGGATGAAGCGCGGCGACTGATGGCGAAGGCGCGTTCAGCGGGCAAGCCATTTGTGCTGCCGGTGGATGTGGCGGTGGGTGAGAAGTTCGCCGCCGATGCACAGCGCACGCTCACCACACCCGACGCGGTGGCCGCTGGCTGGCGCATTCTGGATGTGGGGCCACAGACACTGCTAGCCTTTGGCGAGAAACTGGCCGATGCGCAAACAATCCTCTGGAACGGTACGCTCGGCGTTGCCGAGTTCCCCGCCTTTGCGCAGGGAACCAACGCGCTGATCGGGCTGCTGGTGGAGCGCACGGAGCAGGGCGCAACCACCATCGTCGGCGGCGGCGACTCAGCAGCGGCAGTCGAGGCGGCGGGCGCAGCCGACAAGGTTACACACGTCTCCACCGGTGGCGGCGCCTCGCTCGAATTCCTCGAAGGGCGCACGCTCCCCGGCGTGGCCGTGCTGCGCGACAAAGCGTAACCCGTATAGCACACGCTTTAGCGCGCCTGATGGATCTTCCGGCAGGCGCGCTTTGTTCTGTCGGCACAGCAGATTCAGATAGGTCCGGCGGCGTTGCGAATTGTGTGCATAACGCGCTGGAACTCATGGCATGCTCCCCACCCCTGAAGGGCGGCGGCTTCTGGCCCGCTTTGCTAACAGGATTGGGCAGAAACCGGGGGCGTGAGGTAGTGGTCGAAGACATTCGACAGGATGGTTGTGGCGGCAGGATCACTGAAGAACACGGCGCTGGCGCCCGCCGCCTGCAAATAGGGACACCACCTGGCAAGTTTCTGCTGATCAAGTCCGGCGCTGGCGTTGGAGAAATAGATCACATGCACAATCACTCCTTGCAGGCGATGCGCCTTCACGAAGGTTTGGGTGTAATCCACATCGGTGTTGTTCTCCAGGTCCGAGGCGATATAGAGCAGTTTGGCGCCGCTCTGCCCCTGAAACCGGTTCGCGGCCAACTGAAAACATCCCAGAATGCTCGTCCCAATGTCATCTACTGGCGGCGCCCAGCTGGTCAAGCGCTCCGTGTCCGTCGTGATTGCCGCCTGAGCGCTGTGAATCTGCTGGTTAATCGCCGCTACCTGCTGGTTGTAGGCGGTAATGTTGTTGATATTCTCGCCCCGGATCGTGGTGGCTGTCGGCTGATCGGTAACAGGATTGAGTGGCGTAGGCGTAGGAATGGGAGTTGGCGCGGGTGGGTAGGCAGGAATGGCCGGGACGCTGAAGGCAGGCAAGAGCGTATTGGCGGGATCAAAGGTGTTGTGGGTGATGGCAGTGGCAAAGAGCGTCACGCCGCCCTGATTGGCGCTGACGGCCTGCGGCAGGCTGGCCGCGATCAACTGGTTGGCGGCTAGAAAATCGTTCCGTGGGTAACTGCCGGTATCATCGACACAGTATTGCACCAGCAGCGGTGGACGCATCTGCACTGATTGTGTGGTTGGCGCCTCGGTCGGCAACCCCGTCAGGCCGGAGCCAGAACCACCTCCCCCAGGATTTGACCCACAACCACCACAGGCCACAAGAATCGAACTCAATGTCACAAACGCGAATAGTGCAATTTTCAACTTCCTCATGAGGTGTAGTCAGCCTTTCTTCAAGTATGCTGGCGGGCCTTGACACGATATTCACCATGCGTTGATGGCGTTTCACACACAAAATGTTGCGAATCTGCCACCTAGTCTTGCCAGATGTGTTATAGTTGTGACTATCATACTAGCACTGTCAAACCGCATCATGTCAATACGTGCCACTCCCTGTACTATAGCATCCTATAGCATGGAGAGCATGACGGGGCCGCATTTTACCCAGACACACAAAGCAGATTCGAGAATTTCCCAGAGAGTCCCTGGAAGGAGATACACTATGTTGACCTCGCTGCTGTCCACATTTGTCACACCCTGGAACATCACTGTCGCAGTGATTCTGATCATCGTGATCATTCTGGCGCTGGTCCCAGGTCTTGCCGCCATGCTCGCCGATCCTATGCGGCGCTCGAGCACTGCCTGTGTACGCTTTGCTGGCAGGATCTGGAA
>JBDTAI010000546.1:0-2877 GCA_039924685.1 Ktedonobacterales bacterium | reverse complement strand
CCAACGGGCGGCTCATACGCAGTGGCCCTGCGACGACGCTGACACTCAACGGCGACACGACGACGGTGAACCATCTGCGCGCGCTGCTGGGTGAGGATGTGACGCTCTATCAGGTGACGGCGAATGTTGGCGCGCTGGTGGCTGTCGCGTCATCCAGCCGGGGCGCTGTGGGCGCGCGTCTGAGTGGCTCCCCGCTGACGACACTGCTCGGCCATTGCGGCGCGGCGGCCGAGCAGGATACCGCATGTCATCAGTCCTATAGTGGCCTGACGCAACAGTCGGGCGCGGACGTGGTGGCAGGCTTTGCGCCACTTTTCGCCGCCGATGGTACATTTCTCGGCGCGCTCGCCGTCACAACGCCACTCAACCTGATCATCACGCCGTCACTTCAACTAATGGTGGTGTTGCTGCTGGTCGGCTTGCTGGTCTCGCTGCTGACACTGATCCTCAGCTACTGGCTCTTCGGCGCATTCTCTGGGCGCGTGATCGAGACCCTGAGTGCGCGACTCGATGCTCTTGCTCAGGTGGCGGCGTCGCTGGAACGCGCGGCGCGCGGGCAGGCGGCGGGTTCGCAACAGCAGGAGCATGTTGCCAGGCAGGTGAGTGAGCAGGCGCATATGCTGAATGCGACGACTATGGTGATGGAGGAGGGACAGAGCGCGCTGCACGAGGTCGCCAGCGACATCTGGGCGGGGATGTCGCAACCGGGCGCCGCGCTTGATCAACAGGCGGCGACACGCCTGGCGCGACAGGCAGGGGTGATGGCGGCGCGTGTCGGCTCCAGCGCCGAAGACGCCAAACTCGCCTGCCGCGCGCTCGTCGGGCTGATGAATCAGGTGATCGCCGGAGATCGGCTGCTGGCCGAGCAGGGTGAGACAACCAGCGCACAGGCGCAGGAGTTGCGTCAAGCTATCGAGCAGGTGGAGATCGCGCTGGGTGGACGACTGGCGCCACGGCGCGCGCTGGGTGGCCGCGATCCGGTGGTTGCGCGGACACAACACGTATCGCGGCGGCTACATGGCGCCACATCGAGCCGGGCGCGGCGCATGCGCCAGATGAGTCACTCCATTGGTGAGCAGCGAATGCGTCATGCCGCACAGGCGCAAGCACAGGATCAGCGACAGGACCAGCGGGCGACCTGGGATCGCGAGGCGACCTGGAACCCTGATCGCCCCGATGCCTTTGATACGCGGATAACTAACGCCGCGCCCCAGGTGGGCTGGAACCTACCGCTCGATCACGATGCGAACCGCAGGCCACAGACCAGCCAGCAGCGCGTCTTTGGCGGAGAGCGATTCAGCGAATCGCCCCAGTCGCCTCAACCATCACAGTCGCCGCAATCACCTGCGTCGCCTCAGTCGTCGGTACATCCCTCAGCTAGCTCTGGCAAGGGACGCATACCGCACGGTCCGGGCGTGAGCTATCCAGGGAAGTTCAGCAAGCCCGGTGGGGCCGGCCAGTGGCTCAACCGCTCGAATCCAGGCATGTCAGCGCCGGGGAACGGCGACGAGTACTGGACGCCACCACCACAGTCAGGCCAGTCGGGCCAGTCGGGCCAGTCTGGGCCATCGGGCCAGCAGCCGCGCCCACCACGCGCCAGCGAGTGGCTCAATGACTGAGCCACCTGCACGTTCAACCCCAACCAGCGGCATCATCTTTGGCGACACCGAGGAGGAGAGCGCCGAGGCATAGCGGTTGGCCGATGTGCTCTTCCCGCCTGATAGCCCACAGCAGAGAGAGATAACTCACTCGCTATCAACGTTCTCATCCATATCAGCGGATATATCCGCCGATGCGGCCAGCGCCAAAACTGTTGCGGCTACATGGTTGGCGAAGGCGTCTATCGCCGCAGTGTCGCTGAGGTTGCGCGGCAGGCGGAAGAAGGCGCGCTCGTCGTCCTCGCTATGGTGATGTATCCAGCGGGCGATGATGTTGATCTGATCCACCTCTTCGCGGCCCACGCAGGCGGGCGGCGTTCCCAACGCGGCGGCGGAGACGGCGAGCGTGTGGACAGCGGCGGCCAGCGCCTCGGACGTGTGCGGAGTACGCTCCTGGGAGATCAGTCGACCGTGGCGGATTAGATACAACTCCTGATGATCGGCCTTGATGGAGGGGTAGACGATCAGTAGATTGTTGGCTTCGACGGCCCCCGTCACCAACCGCTGGCCCAGCAGCACCTGATCGGCGTCGCGCAACGCATCGCGCAGGCGGGCGGCGTGTTCATAGTCCTGGCGGGCCGAGGCGGCGAACATCTCACGCTTGAGCCGGTCGAGCAGGTCGTCTTGTTCGCCCCCCAGGAAGGCGCACGCCTCGTCCAGCGATTGCGCGTAGGCGTCGTTCCCAGCCGCCGAGAGCGCGCCACGGCATGGCGCGGGACAGCGTTTCAGGTGATAGCGCAGGCAGGGTTCGCTGGGCTTCCCGGCGGGCGGCAGTATGCGGGTGCAGGTGCGCAACGGGAACGCCTTGTTGATCAACTCAATCGTCGTGTGGACGATGCGTGTGCTGCGGAACGGCCCAAAGTAGCGGGCGCCGTCGGCGGCGACATCGCGCGTGGCCATGAAGCGCGGATAGCTGCTCGCCACATCCAGCTTGATGAAGGGGTAGCGTTCGTGGTTGCGCAGTTGCACGTTGTACTGCGGCTGCAACGCCTTGATCAGCCGCGACTCCACCAGCAGCGCCTCGAGTTCTGAGCCAAGCTGGCGGGTCTCGATCTCGCGCACGTTCTGCAGCAGCCCATCCATCTTGCGTGTATAGCCGAGCGGCTGATTGTAGTACGAGGCCAGCCGCTCGCGCAGACACTTCGCCTTGCCGACGTAGATCACCTCGCCCGCAACGTTCTTCATCAGATAGACGCCTGGCGTAGTGGGGAACTCGCGT
>JBDTAI010000545.1:0-19172 GCA_039924685.1 Ktedonobacterales bacterium | reverse complement strand
TGCTGCTTTAACGTCATTTCGCCCTACTGTTGTCCAAACAATGGGGTACACTGTAAGCACTGCCTAAGATGAAGAAAAAAAAGGCAGAGTTTGAGAGAGAGGTTACAGTATTGGGAAAGATACAGCGCAAGATTGAGCCAGGGGAAAAGATTGACGTTTTCCGACTTGTCTCTCGCTTTGACACAATACAAAATCTGAACCGCTCTACTAAGAGGCAAGGCCGTCAAAAAAATTCAGCAAAGATCACAGATAGCCCCTTTGACGAGGTAGTCAAGTACCCAGCGTTGGAAATCACTCCTGTAGCAATTTATATATAGTCGCGTAAGTGGTGATCTATGCTCCCACGCTTGCCAGCGCGCGAGTCACGGTCACGTCGTCGTGGACGAGTGTGGCGACATAGGCGCCATGCAGCAGCGCGCGGGCGGCCTGCATCGCGTCGGGGGCGGCGCGGTGACGATTGCTGGCAAGCGCATCGCCAAGTGCGGCAAGGGCATCGGCGCAGAGCGTGAGGCCAAGCTGACGTAGCCGCTCCGTCAGGTCGCGCAGTTCGCCCTCGAAGCGCTCGCTGCTGACTCGCGCGCCACGTTCTGCCAGCCGCTCCACCAGCAGCATTGTCGCGCCCAGCGCCGCGCCGACCGCCGAGCTATCGCGCTGATTCTCGACATCGAACTCATCGTCAGCTATACCATCTTCGCCGTTCGCATCGCCATCTGCGTCGTCATCCGCTAGAGCGTCTGCCACATCCGCCACTGAGGCGACCGGCGCACGTGTCGCATCCGGCAGTTCGCTCTCTGTGTCCGCCGTCTTGCCAGCCAGTATCTCCGCTACCGACTGTGGAGCGCCCTGGAACCCTGCATCGGCCAGCTGTTTTTCGCCATCGAGCGTCAGATGGATCATGGTGTGGAGTTTGTGTGTATCATGTCCGGCTGGATGGCGATAGAGCGTGATCGGCGTCAATTCCAGGCCATCGGCAGTGATGCGAGCAAAACCCAGCATTCCCCACACACTGGACTCGTCGGGCTTCACGTCGCGTAGCGTATTCACCGCGAAGGGATACTGGTCGGTATGCGGCATGGTGAGCAGCAGCCAGCGACCGGCAGCGTCGCGCACTGGACGCAGCAGCGTCTGGCGGCGCTGATCATAGGTTGGCTCACCCCAGGCTGTCGGCGCGATCACCACGAGGTTCGCGTTACGGTCGCCCTCGGCCAGCCCGCCGGTATGGTTCTGCGCCAGATGGCGCGTCAGCGCGCCCCAATCGTCGAAGCGACAGCCGTCAAAGTCAATCGCCGCCGGATCGCTCACACCGGTGACGAACGCCTGGCTGCCCGCGTGGGCGGAGAGCGCACCCGCTCGATTGCGTCGCGCATTGTTGAGGTGGATGCGGCAGCGGCTGGCAAGCTGTGGCGCAGGCGCCCCGGACCAGATTTCGCCCTGCGTATAGCGTTGTTTGGGATCGAAGGTTGAATTGCGGTAGAACGAGGCGCGGCTCTCTGACCAACTCGCCCAGTTGTGCGCCGCCGCATCCCAGAAGTAGACCGTCAAGCCCACCTGACCGGAGCGGGTGCGCCACTGTTGCGCGCCGACGCCGATCACCTCCAGCCCACCTGTCTCGAAATAGCGGCTGCGATGCTCGCCAACCAGCCGCGCAGGCGCCGGAGCATCCTCTCCATCCATACCCAGAGCCACAGCCAGCGCATAGACATGAGCGGCGCCGCGCACGAGCAGCGCAGTATCCGCCCGCACGTCGCGGATCAATTGCCAGCGGACGAGATCGGCCAGGGCGCGCAGGCGGCGGCTGAGCAACGGCAAATCCACGCCATGCGCCGAGATCGCCAGTGTGCGCAGACGGTCTTCGCTATTCTGCGAGAGCGCGCCGAAGCCCAGCGCTAACAGCTCTTCGAGCGTCTCGCAGGTGGAGGCCAGCACCTCGGCGCGGGTACGTGGCGCTCCTGCCGAAGCCTGCAACATGCGCTGTTGACCGCCGGGAAGCGCCCGCCCATGTTCACGTTGCCAGGCCAGAATGGCGGCGATCCGGTGGCGGCAGGCGGGCCATCGCTTGCAGGAGCAGATCGTCCCACCCAGTCCCGCGCCGATCAGCCAGCGCGCGGTGGTGTTCTGGAAGAGGAAGCGGAAGACAATTGAGCCACCTTCAGTGGTGATCTCCACCTCCTGCTCGCCAGCAGTGATGTCGTCGAGTCCCTGCTTGTAGATGGCGCGGGTGGCCCAGGCGACCAGTTCCGCCTCGCCCAGCGCCATGATCTCGTCGCTGGACCTCTCCCCCAGCCCCTCCCCGGCGCGGGGAAGGGCGGCAGTTTCGGGCGACTCGGACACCTCTAAGGATGTGGCGTCAGGATCGGTGGAGGGCTGTGGCGCCTGCTCGGCTTGTGTGCGCAGATAGAGCGCGGCGGTGAGAATATGGCGACAGCAGCCATCGGCGGGGCAGTCACATCGCGCCTGAGCGGGTCCGGTGGGTGGCATGGTGACGGTGGCGCTCTCGATGGTGAAGGTGATAGCCTCGGCGGTGTCGTCGCGCAGGTCGGGCGTCTGCTGCTCCAGGTCACGCGAGGCTCGGCGCAGTAATCCCCGGTTCGCCAGCGCCGCAAGTGTGTCGTCATCCAGCGCCCGATAAATCGTCAGGTTCATCTTCATCTTCCCATCTCCATATCTGCCGCCAAGAGCAGCGATGGCGAGCCACCTCACTCAGAGACTTGAGTTCCCGTACCGCCCGTGCTCCGGCTTTTCAAAGCCGAGAGCGCCCCATCTTACTACCGAATCACCTTGATCAACCACTCGGCCAGTTGCAGCGGGGTCAGCGCGGCGATGTCGGCTCCTGCCGCAGACAGGCGCTCGGCCATCTGGCGATCATAGGCAGGTTTGGCGTCGGGATCGAGCGCGGCCAGCCCCAGCACCTTTGCGCCCGCCTCACACATGTGCTTCACCACGCCGATCAGGTTGGCGGGCGGGCCACCCTCCATGAAGTCGGAGACCAGCACGACGATGGTGCGGCGTGGATTCTCGAAGAGCGTCTCGCAGTAGGCCATCGCCTTGCCAATGTCGGTGCCCCCGCCGAGTTGCACGCTCATCAGCGCCTCGGTCGGATCATCCACGCGGTCACTGAGGTCCACCACCGCTGTATCGAAGATCACCAGGCTGACCTTGAGCGAGGGCATGCCCGCCAGAATGCCCGCCATTACCGCGCTATGAATCACGGAATCCATCATCGATCCGCTTTCATCCACGGCCAAAATCACATGCCAGGGCAGATGCCGCTCCACCCGCGAGAAGAAGCTGAGATTCTGCACGATCAGTCGTTGGCGGTCGGGGTCGTAGTGTTTGAGGTTGGAGCGGATCGTGCGCCGCCAGTCGAGATTCTGCGCCACTTTGAGCGGGCTGTGCTGGAACCTGTTGAGCTTGCCCACCATCACCCGCCGCACCGAATCGGTCAAGCGGCGCTTCAGATCTTCAACCACCTGCCGCACGATGCGCCGCGCCATCTCCAGCACCTCGCCGTGCATCATGCCCTTGTAAGTCATGATGGTCTTCAGCAGATCGAGGTTCGGCTCCAACTTCTCAAGCACCTGCGGATCGGTGACGAGTTCAGTCATCTCGTAGCGGTCGAGCGCGTGCTTCTCAATGATCTCCACCGTCTCCTGTGGGAAGAGTGTCCGCACCTGATGCAGCCATTCGGGGATGGTGGGCGCGCTGCCTCCCAACCCGGCGCCGCGTTCGGCGCCCTCCTCGCGCATGCCACGCTCACGATACTCGCGTCCATAGAGGAAGTCGAGCGTCGCGTCCATCTGCATGCCGGCGCCATCGAGCGCGTTGGGCATGGCGTCCTGGGCAAAGCGGCCCAGCATCAGCCGCCAGCGGGCAAGGGCCAGGTGCGGGTCGCCGCTCTGGGTCGCTTCGTGGTGGGGTGGGCCACTCTCGGCTTGTGATGGCTGCGATGGCGCTGGATCGTGGGGGGCGCTGCTCTCGGCACTCAAGTGCCGGAGCACGGGCGGGACGGGGACTGAAGTCCCCTGGCTTTGATCGCTCATCGGGTTACTCCAGGCCGCCACGGATGCGGTTTTCGCGCACATAGCGGACGGTATTCTGGTATTGTCGGTTGGTGGTGATCTCCACCCAATCGTAACCTTCTTGCCAGAAGTGATCACCAAGATCGGCGCGCAGTTCGGGCGCCGCGATGAAAATAGCCCTTGCCGTGGCTCCCTTTACTGCTTTGAGTGATGTGTTCAACGGCATGTCGGGAAAGCTGATCAGGATCAAATGAAGATGTGTCGGCATCACCTGCCATTCGCAGCAACCGATCTGCCATCGCTCCAGCGTCTCAACCGGCGCTTGCTCAAGCAAGGCTCGATATTC
Source organism: Ktedonobacterales bacterium (assembly GCA_039924685.1). Lineage (GTDB taxonomy): Bacteria > Chloroflexota > Ktedonobacteria > Ktedonobacterales > JADMIN01 > JBDTAI01. The sequence continues at coordinate 14,807 of JBDTAI010000545.1, read as the reverse complement.
AGGAACCTCGAACACCGGACGATTATGCGCCGTATGAAAGTTGACATGGAAGAGTTGTGGCCCATTGTCGCGCACCGTCAAATGCCCCATTATCACATCCTCCCAAATCATCGCAACTTATGGCCGAGCGAAGCGATGGCCAGTCTCCCATGCCTAGTGACTTTAGTCCCAACGTCTCGCGCTCCGGCACTTCAGTGCCGAAAGCGGCGCCCCCTCACGATCCTGTTGCAATCGGAGTACAAGCCGAGAGCGGCGCCTCTCATGTTCACCGCGCCACCGTCACAAACACATCGAGCAGCCCATCACGCTCAAGCGTGGCGCGCAGGCGTTCATCCAGCGTTGCGCCCAGCAGCAGATCATCAGGTGTGGCGCCCGCGACCACCAGCGATGGGACTGCCGTGGCGCCCACCAGCTCCGCCACATTGCGCGCCACCACGTCGCACTCACGCGCCGTCAGATCGGAGAACGCCAGCCGCAGTTCGGGCAACTGGCGGATGAATCTGTCCGAACTCCAGGCGCAGAACGTCGCGTTGAGCGCCGTCAATAGTTGGCGCGACTGCCAGACAATTGAACGATTCGTGCGCAACAGCCCGCGCAGGAAGGCCACCCCATCAAGATCGAGCCGCCCGGTGACATACGTGATCAACTCGTCCTCGGTCAGTTCGCCGTCGGCGTAGAGCGCGCCCGCCCCCGCGCCACAGATCGCGGCGCCTTTACCCGGTTGCGAGTTGGCCAGCAGCGCCCGCAGGCCGTCATGGCGCAGCGCATGCAGCATGGCGTCGTCGTCCAGCGAGAGTGCTACCTGCGGCAGCGCGTTGAGCGCATCGAGGGTCGCCACCTCTTCCTCGTCCGGTGTGTTGCCGAGATCGGGCAGCAGGTAGCAGGCGCGGATATAGGCCGTACGCGCCACCTCCATCACGCCGCTCAGATTGTGCGCTTCCAATGGCTCACGCGAGCGATGCAGCAGCACCAGCGCATCCGCTGCACGTGTCAGCGAGGCGACCGAGGCATCTTCGGCCACCAGCCCCGCCGTGCGCGTCAGCAGTTCCGGCGCGAACCGCTGCAAGCCCATCCGACAGGCGTTGAGCAGATGGCTCGCCGCCACATCCGCGCGCCGCCCCACGCCCTGATCCTCATCCTCGCTCAGTTTCTCCTGCAACAAATTGGCGGCGGCTTCTTCCAGCGTCGCGCCGTAGAGCGATTGCTCGGTCAGCGTCGTCTCCACCGAGGGCGCCCACTGGTAGCGCCACTCCTCCTGCATATAAGCCAGATCGCGGCCCTTCACGAAGTCCGGCCCTTTGGTGCGTTTGGCGAAGGGGATGCCCAGATAGTCGAGCCGATAGAAGAAGCGACTGGCGGCGCGATGGCCGACGCTCTTGTAGATGTCCAGCTTGGCCTCTCTGGGCTGCAAGCTCGAAATATCAAGGCGATGCTGAGCGGCGCTACGGCGGAAGTCGTCCACCAGCGGCGCCACACCAACATTCGGTGGCAGATCGCCGATCATGTCGCCCATCAGCAGTTTGCGCACCCGCGCCAGCAACTCGGCCCCCTCGGCGTCAGCCGTCCCCTTCACACACGCCGAGCGGATACCATCCAGCATATCTTCGCGGGTCGGCTGGGCATGGTTGCGGAAGCGGGCGAGGCGGCATGTCAGATCGAGCGCGGCGATCTCGTCGGCGGGCGAGAGTCCCTGCCCGCGCGCCCGCGTCAGCCGCCCCAGTTCGACGATCACCTCCGCCGCTACCCGCGCCACTGGCGCCGCATCGTCGGGATGCTGCTGTAGCCGCTCCCAGATGCGCTGATAATAAGCGGGCGCTGGCATGCCGCTGCCATAGCCGTTGAGCCGGTCGAGCTGCGCGAAACCATAGCGCATCAGCAATGTCTGCGCCTCGCCGGGAATCGCCTGTGGCTCACTGGTTTGTCTCTTGCCCGACTTCTTGCCGCCCTGCATCGCTTCGGATTGAGGCGCTTGAGCGAGCAGCGCTGTCACCCGTTCACGTAGCGCAGGCGTATGGAATCCACCCGTCACCACCAATACCAGCCCGGGCCCGTTGGCGACCTCGGCGGCGATCTCGCGGGCCATCGCCGCCTCGCGGGCCAGATGTCCCTCGGCGGCAAGCGTCTCCTCGCTGTGGTCGGCGCGTGAAAGCGCGCAATACGTCTCTACCCGCCGCAGAAACTCGTCAGTCTCCACTGTCAGAAAGTCGGTCTCGTAGAGGTGGTCCCACAGATCGTCGGGGTCGCGGGCGCCGGTCTTCTCGCAGAGCGCCTTCAGGTAGCTACTGTGACGCAGATAGCTCTCATCCAGCAGACTGCGCGCCTGTGGCGAACGCTTCTGGTCGCTATTCTCATCCTCACTCGCCGCTCCACGCTCCGCGATCACCATTTCCGGGAAGGTCAGGTCAATGAAGCGCACCGCCGCGCCCGTTGTCGTTCCAGCGCGGATGGCGACGAACTCCGGCGAGTAGTCGGCCAGCGGATAGTAGGCGGCGAAGCGCGAGGCGCTCGACTTATCGCTCTTGCTGCTCCTGGCGCTCTTGCTGCTCTTTCCACTCGTCTGCCCCACTGTGTCGGATGTGACGGCGGCTGTGCGGCCAAGCTGGTTCGCCGTATCTACAAATGTCGTGTAGATGGCGACCGGCGCGTGGGTGGCAGGAAGCGACAGATGCGCGATTAGCGGCGTGGCATCGCGCGGCCCCTCGATCAAAATCGCGTGCGGGCGGCGTTCAGCGATCACCTGCTGCACATGCCATGCGCAGGCTGGGCTATGGTGCCGTATCGGAAAATACAATATCTCGGCGTGTTCATCAGGCATAGGTTCATCCACTTCTCGCGCGGCTCCTGGAACAGCAATCTCGTCAGGGACTTTAGTCCCCATCCGCCGCGTGCTCCGGCGTCTCAGTGCCGGGAGCCCCACTCTCACCACTGCGCGCCAGAGCGGATGTCCACCCGACGCCCCTACATGTCTCCAGCCTGCGTAGGCAGGCTTCGTGATGGCTCTCGCCACCCAGAGGCGAGGCTTCAGCCGCTGGCTAGGCTAATCCAGCCACTTGCGCGCCTGGTAGTAGCCCTGCCAGGGTTCGCCGTGTTCGCGTCCGCGCTGCTGCACAACGGTATCGAAGTAGTGGCGCAGGCGTTTGAGATCGTCGGCGTTGTCTTTGATCACTGCGCCGGAGAGGTGCCGCACCACGCGGTCGCCAGTCAGCCGCCGCTCGCCATAATAGTAAGCGTCGAGGCCCGCCGCGAAGCCGACCGAGACCGCCTCCGCCGTGCTGAGTGAGGTGCTGGGCCGCTCCAGCTTCTTGCCGTCGCTGGTCGTTCCCTCGCGCAGTTCATGGAAGGTCGTCACCAGCAGCTCCACGATGTCGCGGTCCATCTGAACGGGCGCTCCTGCGTCGGCCAGCAGCCGCTCGGTCTGCTCCATCACCAGTTTCACTTCCAGCGAGAGATCGCCGATAGGCTGCACCGTCTCGAAGTTGAAGCGCCGTTTGAGCGCGCTCGACATCTCATGTACGCCACGGTCGCGCAGGTTGGCGGTGGCGATCACATTGAAGCCAGGTCGCGCCAGCACAACGCGCGCCTCGCCATCCAGTTCCGGCACGAGCAGCACCTTGTCGCTGAGGATGCTCACCAGCGTATCCTGGATTTCCGGCGGGCAGCGGGTGATCTCCTCGAAGCGTGTCAGGATGCCGCCGCGCATGCCGACATGGAGCGGCGCAGGCACGAGCGCCCGCTCGGATGGTCCCTCCGCCAGCAGCAGGGCATAGTTCCACGAATACTTGATCTGGTCCTCGGTCGTGCCAGCCGTCCCCTGCACCGTATTGGTGGAATTGCCAGAGATCGCGGCGGAGAGCAGTTCGCTCAACATCGTCTTGGCGGTTCCCGGTTCGCCTACCAACAGCAGACCGCGATTGCCCGCCAGCGTGATCACACAGCGTTCGATCAGCGTGTCATCGCCGAAATACTTGCGCGCGATGGGTGTCTCGACGCGCTGGCCCTCCCACTCGTGTTCCAGCGGCTTGTTTGCCCCGGCAATGAACGTGCGGACGGCGCGTGGTGAGAGCCGCCAGCCACGGGGTCGGGCTTCGGCGTCATTGGCAGCCAGCGCCGCCAACTCACGAGCATACACCGTCTCGGCGGGTGGGCGCAGTGACTCAATCGGCTCTGATGTGGTCGTTGTAGTGGTGGTTGCAGTAACAGCGGCGGCTTTGGCTGGTGTGGTGGTGGTCTTGCTCACGGCGATGGTCCTCTTTTCAGGCAAGGCGTATAGTGTGGGGAATCAAATTCAGTAGCGAGGTATCAATCTATTCTTGCTCGCGGCTCGCTTTCCGGTCGCTCCAGTGATGCTACAAACGGCGCTACAAACGGCGCTACGGACGTTAGCGTTGGGTGACTGGTAACTTCAGCGCATACTAGACTTCAGCGCATAGTCTACCAGATGGCGCCAGGTGATGTGATCCGCCTCCATCATAACCATAACTACGACGTGCGCCAAACGGCGTCATATTCCCCTGTTTCGGCAATGCGCCAGCGCCTCGGCGGCGACTTCGCTCAAGAGGACCGGCGGAATCTCACCCAGCGGCAGCGGGCGGCGGTTGCGTATGAAACGCAGCCCTGATAGCAGCGTCTCGTGTGTCGTCGTCTCAATGCTCAGATCAAGCCAGGCAAGCATCTGTGCCTGAGGCAGTGGCTTGAGCGCTATGCTATCGTTGCGTGTGAACCAGGTAAGATCAGGATCATGATCGCGCCGCTCGTAACTGCCGAACTCCATATAGAGATAGTCCTGGCCATCGGCGCGCTTCCAGCCGTCCCGTGTAACGCTTCTATAGCCGGGGTTGTAGCTCATGCGTCCGGCATAGCGTTCCCAGCGTGTGGCAGATCGCTCATCATCGGCAAGCGTGTGGAATGGGCGGTCAAGCTGCGCGAAGGGCGGGTGAATGTCATAGTCCACAAGGTGCTGCTTCCAGCGAACGCGCATCGTCTCAGTAAGCAACGCCGGATGCGCCAGCGTGATCGCGCCATACGCAGGCAGGTCTATCGGCTCATCGTCAGCGCCGGTAAGTGTGCCATCTTCCAGCGGACGAAAGAGCAGTGTATACCCATTCCTATCAGGATGCGCGACACTCCAGAGCAACCCGCTCGCCAGCAGCCGCAGCACAGGATGGCGTAGAAACAGATCACGCCAGCACTCCACCGACCAGGCACGCTGGTAGGTCAGCGCCTCTTCCAGCCGTTGTCCCTGCTTTGTGTAAAGGGTCAGCGCCTCGGCGCGTATCGTACGTACTGCCTTCTGCGCCTCGGCCACCTGTGCCGGATCATCTGCAATACGAGCGGCTGGCAGTGTTTTGAGCAGCGCGCCGCTGGCGTCGATAAGTGTGGTACGCGCGCCCACGCCCAGCTTTACGGTGAAGCGCCGGTCAGCGTTGCCACCAAAACTGACGGTCAACTCGCTACGCGCATCCAGCCCCAGCGTTGGCGTCAACGTGTCGATGATCACGTTGCGCGCCACCGCCGTCTCGGCGACCAGCGCCCGCATATGCAGCCGTGTCCAGGGATTCTTGACCGTCAACGAGAGATCGTCCAGCGCCCGTAGCGCCGTATCACTGTCCATGAGCGCGAGCGTCCGCATCGCTTTGGTGGCCACCACCCTGCGCGAGCCTCTCCCCCAGCGAGCAATCTGCTGGCGCAGCAGGGTGATCAACCGGTCGTCGCCAAGCGCGCCAGCAAACGCCAACAGCCAAGCCTCCCTCGGAGGAGCCAGGTGGTTGCTCCCAACGTTGACCGGGCGGTTGCTCCAGGCAGTGACCAGCGCCAGCGCATATGCGCCAGAGGTCGAGCGATCAATCTGTGCCATGATCGGCGGCAGCGACGGCGCTAGCTGGCCATCTTTCATCTGCGCCTGCTGATGGAGCAGGTAGGCGAGAGCGCGTGGCTCTATGGGAGCGCCATCCCGCCAACGCAGGTGCGACGCTTCGGGCAGCGTGGTGGCCCATGCGGGAACACGTTTGGCGGCGCGCTTGAGCGTCTTTTCGCTCTCTGCCACCCAGAGCGCCCGTAGTGTTTCCATCGTCGGCAGGTGTGTGTTCCCTGCGTGATTCGCTTGCATCTCGCTCTCAGTGAGCGCAGAGGCGCCGACCAGCAGATCGAGCATCGCCTGCCGCGCCTTGTGCGACTGCTCGACCTTCACCAGTGGCGCAAACACTGCGCGGGCACGGGTGGCGTCAATCCTGCCCAGCATCTCGATGGCGGCCAGCCGCGCAGCGGCGCCCTTGTGGGTGGTGAAGGGCGCCACACGCTCAAAGATGGTGACATCCTGCTCGCTCTGCTGCACCAGCCAGGCGACTACCTCGTTGCGCACCAGGTGGCGCATCTGCTTTGAGCGATGGGGCAACAGCGAGAGCGCATAGTCCACTCGTCCCGGCCACTCGTGGGTCAGCAGATAGGTGAGCGCCTTGCTAATGTTGTAGTTGTTCTCGGTGGCGATACAGGTTTGTAGCGCCCTATATCCCTGTTCGGCGCCGATACGCGGCTGCTCGGCGTCGAGTTCAGCGATGATCAAGCCAATCACTGTCATATGGAAGTAACGGTTGGGGGCGGCCTGCTCAATCAAATGCCACCAGGCAGCGGGATCAGCGGTGAAGAGCGCGGTAAGCGCCGCTTGCTGTGTCCAGACAAACCCATGGCGATCAGTAACTGGCTCCTGCGTCAGCTTCAGCGCCAAATCCGTATGGCCCGCTGGATCGTAGGGGAACAGCAGCTTGAATACGTCGGCGCGAAACATCTCACCCGGCAGGACACCTGGCTCAAGCATACGCCTCACCCAGCCATTGAAGCGCGCATAGTCGGCGTCGAGCAGCAACTTCATACAGCCGAGCAGGGTAGAGCCATTATTGCCCTTTTCCAGTTCCTGAACCAACTGCCATGCCTCATCAAGATACGGCGGTTGCGCGGCGCAGAACATCTCTATCATGCTCGCTATGTGATACGCCCGGCTGTCTTGCCCAAGCGCATCGGCAAGCATCTGGAAGCGGTCGGGCATATAGGTCAGCAGGAAGGTGTGGAGCGTTGTTTTCGCCACATTCCGCTTATTGGGGTAGGAGGAGCCAGCGACGAGCCGCGTCACGAAGTCTTGCTCGCTCATGCCCTGGCTCACGAGGTAGTCGCGTATCTCAGCGAGCGGCGCGGCGCGGCTGAGGATGGCGCGCAGGTACTCATCGTACACTGCCAACTGCGTCCACTTCTCATTGATGCTCAAACACAGATCAAGGATGCGCCGCTCTACGTCATCGAAGCGATAGTGGCTCCTGACACGTTCCCCCTGCGCTGCATTGTCCTCATCGGCGCTCGCAATCCCCGCCCCAGATTCATCCCTATCGAGCGTCTCTGTGAGCGTTTTCAGAAATTCGTGCGGATAGCGCAGATACTCCGCCCTCCACTCTTGCCGCACGTCGTCCAGTGGCGCCAGCCCGCCCAGGTAGCGCACCAGCGCCACAATGAATTGTTCCGGCAGGCTGCTCTCACGGCAGGCAGCAGCGATGCGCTCGATGCGCTCGATGCGCTCGTTCGAAGCAGGCTGTGCTGGAACGGGCGTTGCAGGCGCCACTATGTCAGTCATTGCCCTAGTTTGCGTCTGATCTGTCGTCATGCTCTCATCTTCGTTTCACTCGCCAACAATTCAACGCACTGATGTAGCGCCAACGTTGCTCTGCCAGTTGGGATCGTAGACGCCCATTCCGGCGAACCGCCGCGCCTCAGCGGGGATCTCACTCACCAGACCTTCTTCTCCCAGTCTTCGGCATATGCTCCGGCGGCGGCGAAACCCTGCACATCGGCGGCGGCCTCGCTGAAGACGACCAGCGGCACGACGCCCAGCTTCAGCGTTCGCTCATCCTGTTCTTTCAGGTCGTCATAGACATAGCTGCCGCGCTTGACTGAACTCATCCGCACGAAGGCAAGTCGCTTGAGCGCCGTAGTGAACTCCATCTCGTAGCCGACCGAGAGGCCCGCCGTCTCCAGCACCGCCTCGATGCCCGCTGTCGGGAACTGCTTGAAGAGCGTGAAGTAGGCGCCTGCATCCTGCACCGAGCCGCGCTGCCAGCCCGCCTTCTCGAAGCGTCCACGTAGCGCCGCGCCGTTCATCAGATAGCCCTGATAGCGGTCCCACCACTGACGCTCGCGTTCATCATCCTGCACGCGCACCACCGTGCGGTTGAGTTGCGCGAAGGGCGGCGTCACCTCATAGTCGCTCAGGTGGCGCACCCAGTTCGCCTGCGTCGCCTCATCCAGTTCGACGGGATGCGCCAGCCGGATGTAGCCCTCGGCGGGCAGGTCCACTGGTTCGTCGTTGGCGTCGGTCAGCGTGCCATCTTCCATCGGACGGAAGAGCGCGCTATAGATACGCTGATCACCCTGCGCATCGGGCGCAAGGATGCCCCAGACAAGGCGCGTGGCAAAGGGGCACAGCAGTGGATGGCGCAGATACAACGTCTGCCAGCGGTCCACTGTCCAGGATCGCTGCATGATCAGCGCATCCTGCAAGCGTTGCGTCTGGAGCTTGATCGCCTGCTGTGTCTGCGTTTTGAGGCGTTTCCAGTCGGCCAGCGCCTGCGACGCCTGCGCGGCATCGTCCTTCGCGCCAGGCTTGGGGGGCGCGCTGATGCGCTTGCCATTCGCATCCGTCACAGTCAACGCCAGATCGAGGCCCAGCTTGACAGTGAAGCGCCGCTCACCCGCGCCACCGTAGTCGAGGATGCGCTTGCCCTGCTCATCAAGCCCCAGGCGCGGCACGATGCGGTCGTTGAGTTCATCTTCGCTCACCCCCAGCCGTTCTGCCGTGTTGGCGAAGGCGGCGCGGGCCGTCTCACGCACCAGTGTGTGCTTGAAACGTGTGGCGATGTCATTCAGCTCGGAGAGCGCCAGATCGCTACCGATCAGCGCCAGCGCCTGAGACGCTTTGGCGGCCACCGCGCCGCGTGTTCCTTTGCCCCACACATCAATCTGCTGGCGCAATAGCGTGGTCAGCCGGTCGTCGCCCAGCGCGCCCGCCAGCGCTAGCCGCCACGACTCCTTCGCGGGAGCCTGGCGATCAACCCAGCCAGTGATCAGCGCCAGCGCGAAATCAGCGGAGGTCGCGTGGTCAATCTGCGCTGTGATGGGCGTGAGCGACGGCGCCAGTTCGCCATCCTTCACTCGCCCCTGTTGATAGAGCAGATAGCTGGCGGCCAGCGGCTCGACCTGCGCGCCATCCAGCCAGCGCAGCCGATCTGCTTCAGGTAACGCGGTAGCCGGTTCAGCCGATGAAGCCGGTTTGGCGCCACGTTTGAGCGTTTTCTCGGCCTCTGCCAGCCACTGTGCCCGTAGCGCCTGCGGTGTGGGCGAGGACTGTTGCGCTCCGGCGTCATCTTTCGCCTGCTCCCGCCCCACCTGCGCCAGATCATAGATCGCCTGCCGCACCTTCTGCGACTTTTCGGCGTCGGCCAGCGGCGCCAGCAGCGTATTGGCGCGCTCGGTGTCAATCCTGCCCAGCGCCTCGACGGCGGCCAGCCGGGCGTCGGCGTTCTTGTGAGTAGCGAAGGGGGCCACACGCTCGAAGATGCTGGTGTCCTGCTCACTCTGCTGTGCCAGCCAGCCGATCACCTCGTCGCGCACCTGCTTGGAGCGATGCGGCAGCAGCGAGAGCACATACGTCAGCCGCTCTGGCCAGTCGCGGGCCAACAGATATCTCAGCGCCTTGATGGCTTCATCAATCTCGCCTGTGGCGATGCAGGAACGCAACGCCTCACGTCCGCGTTCACTCTCGATGCGCGGCTGCTCGGTGTCGAGTTCGCCAGTGATCAACTGAAGCGCTGTTCCGGCGAGATGCTTATCGGTGGCAGCCTGCTCGATCAAATACCACCAGGCAACGGGATCATGGGTGAAGAGCGCAGTAAGCCCTGCCCGCTGCACCGTAGCGCCACCCCAGCGTGAGGTGACTGGCTCCTGCGTCAGCTTCAGCGCCAACTCCAGATGAGCCGCAGGATCGTAGGGAAAGAGCAGATTGAAGACGTTGGCACGGTCATACTCACTCAACGGACTGCCTACCTCGACCAGATGCTGCGCCCACGCATGAAAACGCACATAATCGGCTTTGAGCAGGATGTCGGCGCACTCGTCCAGCGAAGAGGTGGCGCTGTTCTTTTCCGCCTCCTGCACGACCAACCACGCTTCATCCAGATATGGCGGCTCGGCGGAGCAGAGCACATCCACCATGCGCGCATAGTGATTGCCCCACCCGCGTTGTCCCAGCGTATTGAAGAGCATCTGGAAGCGATCAGGCATATACGTCAGCAGGAAGGCATTGTCCGTTCTCTGCGACGCATCACGACGCCCCCAAGAGTATGTGCCGGCGACGAGCATATTCAGGAAGTCTTGTTCACTCATGCCGTGGCTCACCACATAATCACGCAGTTCGGCGAGTGGCGCCGCGTAACCAATACAGGTGTGCAGGTAATCGCTGTGTACGCCGGGGCCGAGCGCCTGGCACAAATCTATAATGCGACGTTCGAGATCGTTGAAGCGATAGCGGTTGCGCTCGTTCTCCGGCGACCCTGCTGCGCGCTCAACTTCAACTTCAGGTTCAGCCGCCGCGCCAGATGTCTCAGCCTCGTCGGCCTCTTCATCCCCTGTCTCATCTTCATCCTCGTCTTCATCCTCGTCAATGGTGAGTGTATGGGTGAGGGTGTTCAGGAAGGCGTGGGGGTAGCTCAAATACTCCGTCTTCCACTCGCGTTGCACATCGGCCAGTGACGTCTGGCCGCCGAGATAGCGCACCAGCGCCACAATAAACGGCTCTGGCAGTTTGTTCGCGCGGCAGGCGGCGGCGATGCGTTCGATGCGCGCCAGACTCGCTTCCGCCTCGGTCATCGCGGGTGTTTCCGCTGTTTGGGTTCCTGTCTGGGATGCGGATTGTCCCGGCTCTCCGCTGGTCATGGCCTCACTCCTCCAGAACGATGCACTGCGGCGCCTTGTGCTGGTTGCTCGTTGCAGTCGTTGCAGGCAAACGTCTTGCGCTGCATGTTGTTGGGCTGGCGCACGTTATTCTCCACCCTTCTCAGGGTAGGGGGATAGAGTCACGCTGTCAATGCGCCACTACACGTTGTGGGGGTGTGGAAGGGGAGCAGGGATGGGATTCAGGATGGGTGATGCGAACGACACACCCCGGTTGGCACGATGATCCATTCTCGCTCATGCGCCAACTTGCGGAAAGCCACAAGCCAGTGAGATGTGGGGTGTGTGTTTGGGCTGTGGGGCACTCACAGTATGGCTCGCCAAGCGCCTTCGCGCCCGGTGGCGGCGTTCACACGCGTGTCATTGGCATCAACTCGCCTGCCGTTCGCGCTGCTGTCCGGCCTGCCGTTCAAGCTGGCGCAGCAGATTGAGGATGGCGCGCTCGTCTGGCTCAAGCGCGGGGCCGGGCGGCTCAAGTGGCGCGTCGTCAGGGCCGCTATCAGTGGTGGACACCGACGAGCGCCAGAGTTGCTGGAAGGAGCCGTTGAGGTAGCTCTCGATCACGCCGGGGTGGATGTAGCTCTTGCGACAGATGGCGGGCGTGTTGCCCAGCCGCAGCGCAGCATCCTTCACCGCCTGCGTCACCTGTTTCTTCGCTTGCGTCTCCGAGTCCGCCGGTTCACTCATCGCCAATGACTGTGCGGCGCACAGGGTTCCGGCCCAGGTGCGGAAGTCCTTTGCGGTGAAATGTTGGCCGGTGATGGTATGCAGATAGTCGTTTACATCGCCCGATGTGATGCTATGGAGTTCGCCGTCGTGGCCCACATACTGAAAAAGTTCTTCGCCGGGCAGTTCCTGACTGCGACGAATGATTCGCGCCAGCCGCCGGTCGCGCACGTCCACCTCATGATACTTGCCGCTTTTGCCGCGAAACGAGATGCGTATCGTCGTCCCCTGCACTGCGACATGCTCATTGCGTAGCGTCGTCAGCCCATAGGACTCATTCTCGCGGGCATAGATCTCATTGCCGACGCGGATCGCCGTGGTATCCAGCAACTCTACTATTGCCGCCAGCGCCTTCTCGCGCGGCAGCCCTGGCAGGGTCACATCCTGCGCCACCAGCTTGCGAATTGATGGTAGCGCGGCTCCAAAGGCCGCCATACGCGCATACTTGGTTTCGTCGCGCGCCGCGCGCCACTGTGGATGATAGCGATATTGCTTGCGACCTTTGGCGTCGTGTCCCGTCGCTTGCAGATGCCCACGCGGCGCCGTGCAGATCCACACGTCTTTCCAGGCGGGCGGAATGCCCAGCGCGCGGATGCGGTTGAGGGTGTGTTCGTCGCTGACCGGCTCGCCATGCGGGTCAACATAGCGGAACTCATCGCCCACACGCTTGCGCTGTATCCCTGGCATGGTATTGGTGGTGTAGCGCAGCCCCGCCGCCAGCGCCTGCGCCGCCGGATCGCCGTTTTCGTCGTTTTCGAGGAAGGCGTTCAACCGCAGCAGACGCGCCGCTGGTCTGGTGGATTTTGCCGGTGCGCGCATGCGTGACTGGCGTGTATGTGGCTTGGTAGCGGTATCAGGCATAGGGTAATCGCTCGTTTCGTTTCCAGCATCAGAGGTGTGCGCCGTGCCCGACCATGCTCCAGTCCTATATGCAGCCTTGAATGGCCGAGAACGGCGCCATCAGGAGTTGCTCTCGTTGCTCTGACGAAGCGCAAGCGCAACCTCTATGCCAGCGCCTGTCACTGTCGCCCGCTTGTTACTCACAGGTCCAGCCGATACGAGACCTCGCGGTGCGTGACGGCGAAACCGATATGTGTATACAGATCGAGCGTGGCGGGATCGTCGCCCCACGATTCCAGGACGAGGCCTGCGGGCGCGGGCGTCTGACGCTGAAGCCAGCCGAGCGCATGCAGCGTTTGTGGCAGATAGAGACCCTCACTGCGTCGCTCAGGAACCACACCCGGCGCATCCACAAGCCCGGTCGGTTCGCCACGTCGCTCGCTCAACCGCTTGCTCATCTCAGCGCGGCAGATGCCTGCCACTGCTCCATCCGGCGCGAATAGCAGGAATGCGCCCTCCGCCACCACCTCTGGCAGCCACGCCAGCGCCTCCTCCATCGTCAACGTGTGATGGCCCCAGACGCCCGCATAGCTGCGATTGATCGTGTCCAGAAAGATCGTGGCGTCCTGCACGGCGGCGTAGGGGCGCACGGTGAATCCATCAGGCCACTGTGGCGCGGGGAAGGTTGTATCGCCAGCGATGCTCATTTCAGTATAGGCCGACACCCGCGCAAAGCCGCGCGCCCGCAGGAATGCGTCGCTGGCAGTCAGGTGATCGGCGGCATAGGCGCCAAGCTGTGTTGCGCCCAGTTCGCGTGCTCGCGCCACCACACGCCGCAGCAGTTCAGCGCCGACGCCCTGCCCACGCCGGTCGGGATGTATGGCGACATAGACATCTGCCCGCTCACCGAGCGTCGTCTTGAAGAGCGCGCCATAGCCGATCAGGCTCCCTAATTCAGCCGCCGTTCCCGTTGATTCCGCCACCCAGCGGTCGCGCGCTGGATCATGGCCAGGCCAGGCCAGTTGCTCACGCAGCGTCTGCTCGCGCACATCTTCGCCCGTATGGTCCGCCGCCTCCACCGCCGCCAGCAGCGACGCCAGCCATGGCAGGTCGGTTTGCGCATCGAATTGACGATAGCGCATCTCGCCAGTAGTGCTCATCAGCGCCTCTCCAGTTGTTCTCCGCACTCGCTTCGCAGTATCTCCGCAAAAAGGCGTACTGCGGACGAAAAATCCCCTCTATCGGATACCTATGCAAGAGGACGTTCAACATTCTGGCACAGCACTTGCATAAGAAGGTTGGTGTCTCTGGTAGCACACCCGTCCACGGAAAAGGTCGGCTGTGATCCAGAGGCCGCAGATACAGAATGTTGCGCATGCCCCGTTGCAAATGGGCAACGATGGCGTACACGCATGTAAGGAGGAGATACCCATGCTACTCAACATTATCGTTTGGATCATTGTCGGCGGTATTGCCGGTTGGCTTGCAAGCCTGGTCGTCCGAGGCGCCGGTCTGGGCATCCTGGGTGACATCATCGTCGGCATCGTTGGCGCTCTCATTGGTGGCTTTGTGGTGTCATTGCTGCTTCCTGGCACGTTTGGTTTCACAGGCTTCAACCTGGGCAGCTTGATCATCGCCTTCATCGGCGCCGTCATTCTGTTGCTGATCGTCAAGCTCTTCACCGGTGGACGCCGCCGCACAGCCACATACTAGCGCTAGAGACTAGCGCTAGTCTCTAGTCTCGCGCTCATCACGCGCTTGCGCGTGATGATGGCACAACATGCTGGTGGTTGGTCAAAAGGACCGTAGCCAGGATGTTCGGCAGCCACCGGCCCACAGCCGCCAGCCTAGCGTTGGCGGCTGTTGTGCGTTGTATCGGGTGTTTCGGCGCTGTCGCCGTTCCTCTCATCGCTGTTCCTCTCATTGTTGGCAGTGAGTGGTTGCGTAGCGGCGATGGGTGAGGCGTAATCCTTGCCGTCCACCTGTGAAGTCGCTGGTGAACTGGCTGGCACGCTGGTTGGGGAGGCGTTGACCAGCAGCGAACGCATGAGAGCTTCCAGGTCGTCAAGGTCAAATGGCTTGCGCAGGATGACATCAGCGCCCACCGCCTCGGCGCGGCGCTGGCTGGCGGCGGTCATGAGGATGATAGGTGGCGTGGTCTTGCCGTCGCGCGCGGCGTTGGCCCGCAACGCTGCCACCAGTTCGGCGCCATCCATCTGCGGCATCATCAGGTCGGTGATGATCAGCGCCAGCCG
>JBDTAI010000544.1:0-5323 GCA_039924685.1 Ktedonobacterales bacterium | reverse complement strand
ATACCCATACCTGCGCGCATGTCGCCACGCCGCCGCCCTATGTGCAGCTTGCCCGCCGACTGACCGAGATCACCCCTGGCGCCTATGCCAAGAAAGCGCTGTTGGTGAATAGCGGCGCCGAGGCGGTGGAGAACGCCATTAAGATCGCCCGCGCCGCCACTGGACGCAGCGCCGTAATCGCCTTCGAGAACAGTTTCCACGGGCGCACCAACCTGGCGCTTGCGCTCACCGGCAAACTGCGCCCCTATCGCCAGAACTTCGGCCCCTTCGCTGGCGACATCCACACCATCCCCTATCCCTACTGCTATCAGTGCGCCTATGCGCCCGCCGATGGCGGCTGCTGTCATTCGTGGGAGAAGGCGCTGGATCGGCTCTTTCTGACGCGGGTGGCGCCGGAACAGGTGGCGGCGATGATCGTGGAGCCGGTGCAGGGCGAGGGCGGCTTCGTCGTGCCGCCAGCGGAGTTCCTGCCGTCGCTGCGGGCGATCTGCGACAAGCATGGCATCGTGTTGATCATTGATGAGGTGCAGACGGGCTTTGGCCGCACCGGCAAGCTCTTTGCCACCGAACATAGCGGCATCGAGCCTGACCTGATGCTGCTGGCGAAGTCGCTGGCGGGCGGGATGCCACTGGCGGCAGTAGTTGGCCGCGCCGAGATCATGGATGCGCCGCTCCCTGGTGGGCTGGGCGGCACCTATGGCGGCAATCCGGTGGCGTGTGCGGCGGCGCTGGCGACGATTGAGGTCTTCGAGCGCGACCAGTTGGCAGACCGTGGCAAGCATCTAGGTGATCTGGTGCTGGAGCGGCTGCGCGGCTGGCGGGAACACTATCCACTGGTGGGCGATGTGCGTGGGCTGGGCGCGATGGTGGCAATGGAGCTGGTGCGCGACCGCGCCGCCAGGACGCCCGCCACCGCTGAGGCCGGGCAGTTGCTGGTGGAGGCGCGCACTCGTGGTGTGCTGCTGATCAAGGCGGGTCTCTACGACAACGTGATCCGCCTGATCATGCCGCTGGTGACGACCGATGAGGAGCTGGCCGAGGGGCTAGACGCGATTGAAGCGTCACTTGCTACCGTCAGCGCGCTGCCCGCCGACGCACTCAACGGCGCACACTAGGATGTCTATCTGGTTGTTGATGATACCAATGGCAAGTTGTTCACCAGCGGCCATAGAACAACTGATTGGCTATTTCACTTGGCGTGGTGGTGAGCGCAAGCAGTTCGAGATACTCGACACATGGGCCAACAGCCAGCGCAATCGGGAAATAGACGATGGCTGCATGCGGCTGTTGCGTGGCGCTCAGGGTGATGAAGTCGCTATCTTCGGTAACGAGGACACATCCTTGTTCCGCAGCATAGCGCACCTGCGATTCATCAGAATATTTCTGATTCGCTCGACCAGATTCAGTGGTCGTGAGCGTATCTATGCCACCCAGAGGTAGTTGGTCTGCAGTGACGAGCGGCATATGCTTATCGAAGTAGTAGCGCAGGCGCTGCGTCATTCGCCCTGTACGCCGTCTCCATCCTGTGACAGCGTGGTGTTACGCTGGGCGATAGCAGCGCGCATGCGTTGCGCCAGGGGCGAGGTGTCGGCGTCAGCAAGTTGGGCGTGGCTGTTGGCTTCGTCAGCAATCTCACGGTCAATTTGCTGTTGATGATCGTCGTAGTAGGTGAACGCGGCATGCGCCTCGGCAGGTGTGAGGGAATATTCCTGCGCCAGCGCCTCAGCGGTGAGACCCTGGCGATACCACCAGGCGATGTGGTGGACAGCGATGCGATGTCCCTCAATGGCAAGCCGCACATCGAGGGTATCGGGATCACGCACGATATAGGCAATCTCTGTTGGCGTCGTCAAGAACTCTACTCCCTTCATTGCGGTTATGTGCATGACACCACGCAAAGGGCTTGGCACATAGTCTCTTCCGCGCGTTGGCCATCCAGGGCCGTGAGCCGAGCTAGAGCGGCGTGACATCAGGATAGACGAGGCCGGAGCCAGTGTTGAGCAACACCACACGCTCGCCTGAGCGCAGCCAGCCCACTGCGCGCAACTGGCGCACCGCTGGGAGTAGCGCCGCGCCTTCGGGACTGAGCCAGAAGCCTTGTCGCGCCGCCTCGCCTATCGCCTGACGGATCGCGTCGTCCTGGATGGCAAGCGCGGTTCCCTGCGTCTCGCGCAATGCCCGCAGCAGCAAGGCGCCCGCCAGTGGACCCGGCACACGCAGCCCCGCCGCCACCGTTTCAGCGCCCTCCCAGAAGGCCGTCGTATCCGCTCCCGCCTCCCAGGCGCGCACAACCGGCGCGCAGCCCGCCGCCTGCACCACCACCAACCGGGGCGCAGGATTGCTCCCCGGCTCAAGCCAGCCCAACGCATGCAGTTCGTCAAACGCCTTCCACAGGCCTATCAGGCCGACGCCGCCACCTGTGGGATAGAGGATCACATCGGGCGCGCGCCAGCCGAATTGCTCGGCGATCTCGTAGCCCATCGTCTTCTTGCCTTCGAGGCGATATGGCTCCTTGAACGTGCTGGCGTCGTACCAGCCCTCGTCGCGCACACCCTGCGCCACCCAGGCGCCCGCGTCGCTAATCAGTCCATCCACCAGATGCAGCCGCGCACCGTAGAGCCGCGCCTCTTGCAGCGCCAGTGGTGGCGCATCGCGGGGAGCCGCTACAATCGTTGGGATGCCTGCCCGCGCGCCATACGCCGCCCAGGCCGCGCCCGCATTGCCAGCGGTTGGCAGGGCAATTGTCGGGACGCCAAGCTCTGCCGCGCGCGAGACACCGACCGCCGCGCCACGCGCCTTGAAGCTACCTGTTGGATTCAGCCCTTCGTCCTTCAGCCAGACCTCGGCGTCGAGTTCCGCGCTCAGGGCGGGCATCGCCAGCAATGGTGTCGCGCCTTCGCCCAGCGTCACCCGCCGCGCCGGATCGCCTACCGGCAAGACCTCGGCATAGCGCCACAATCCCGCATTCCACGGACGGGCGGCGATGTGTTCACGAGGAACCTCTCGCGCCACTGCTGCGAGATCATAGCGCGCCAGCAGCAGGGAGCCGCACGCCGGGCAGAGATGGCGCTCAACATCCGCCGAGTACGTTGCGTCGCAGGCGGAACAGGCCAGATGTGTCAGGTAGGTCGGGTGGGCTGGTGAAGCAGACATAACATGGCTCCTCGATGAGTATGGTGGGTGGTTTGGCGGAAAGGATGACAGGAGCTGGCGGTACAATGGTCATACAAACGGGGGGGCAGCGTTGACACTGGCCGCCGCGCTGACTACAGTGTGAGGTAAGTATAGCGCACGAAGGCGCCTCCTGGCCCGCGCAGGCGGGTTTCGTGGCCAACGGCGCCCGGGCGCGGCTTCAGCCGCTGGCCGGGCCGCGCAGCATAGTTCACCACCGTGTGCAATGGCGCAATGGAACGAGGTGTCGCGTGGGCAAGAACGGCAAGAAGAAGACCAGCAACCAACGCTTCGATACGGTTGAGGCGTATGGCGCTGCGCCGTCAGCTGCGGATGGCGGATGGGGTGGTGAGGGCGCATGGGACGATGCAAGTGATGAGGCTGCGGATGATCAGGCGCTGGCGACTGTCCCCACGGCCAACCCTGCGGCCAACCCCTATGAGACCCGCCGTATCACTGCAATTGGGGCGATTGGGGCCATCAGCAGCATTCTTGACCAGGACTCCACCGCCGAGCAGCGCGCCATCATTACGGCAGATACCGTGGGGCGCGGGCTGCCTGCGTTCGCCGACGATGAGGAGGCCGACACCTCGCCAGCGGTTTTTATCCCCGGCACAGGTGTAGCGAAGGCGCATCCGTTCATCAAACGGCGTGAGCGTCCTTTGACACTGCGGGTGGCGCTCGTCACCCTGATCGGCGCCATCGTGCTCACCGGTGTCTTCGCCGTCAGTCCTCTGATCGGCGTGGCGCCTGCCGCCGCCAACTCGATCCAGGCGATCAGCGGCGCGGTGGCGCTGCGGGGCGTCGCCTATTTCTGGTATACCGCGCAGTGGGGCGACACCGAGCAGATCGTCGCGCAGAAGTTCCATGCGCAGATGGGCGGCATTTATGAACTCAACAACCTCTATGCCGGCGAGGAACTGACCATCGGCCAGCAGTATAAAGTTCCCCAGGACGGCGGCTATGGCAAGAGCTATAATCCGCCATCGCTGCTCGATGTCGCGGCGCACTATGGCGACAAACGCTTCGGGCCGAACTGGTGGAACTCAATAGCGGGCAATGCGCCAGGGGAGTCGCCGTGCGCGCCCAATGGTGGCACAAATTACATGGGCTACCAACTGCACTCGCCCAACTGGAATGCGCGCTGGGTGCGCGGCTACATCGTGATCGGCACATGGGTCTATCACACCGGCGTAGATTTGGCGGCGCCGCAGGGCAACGTCATTCATGCCGCGCAGGCTGGGCAGGTGGTCTGGGCGGGCTACGACGCGACCAACGGGCTGGGGTGGTCGGTCAAGATTGACCACTGCAACCACGTCTCCACGGTGTATGGCCATATGCTCAAGCTGCTGGTGCATACCGGCCAATATATCTACGACGCTGGAACTCCCATCGGGTTGGAAGGCTCGACCGGCAACTCGACCGGCCCGCATCTGCACTTCATGGTCGAGTGGAACAACCTCTGGGTGGACCCGATGCGCTTCTACGCCAACCAGTACACCATCTCGCACAACGTTTGATACGCGACGCCATCTGTTTGTAGTTGCTTGTACAAATGTTCGCTTTGGCGGTATACTACATGTGTATATGCCTTGTTCAACCATCCCAACCGGTGAAACTCAGCGGTTGGAGTGAAAGAACGGGGCGTCGTAGTAGTAGTCGTAGGCGGACGACGTTGTACCCGATTACGTCGTAAGACGGCATAATGCCTCTCATCGGTGGCATGTATTGGGGGCGGGTACGCTCTTCCCCACACGTAGCCGCATCGTACCGTCAGGCACACAACTATTCACTGGTCCGCAGTGTCGCGGGCGCTCCCTGGAAGGCCAGGTCACAGGTTGGCAAGCAATCCCATGTTCTCATCAGTAGCGACAGAGCAACATTCGGCGGAGCAGGCCGGACAACGCCCTGAATCCCAGGAATCCCAGGAACGCCATGACTCGGCCCACCAGTTCCTTGGCATCTATGGCCACTTCTATCAGCCCCCACGCGAAGACCCATTCACCGGCGCGATTCCGCTGGAGCCGGGCGCCGCGCCCTTCGAGAACTTCAACGAGAAGATTACTGCGGAGTGCTATCGCCCCAATGCCGAACTGGGCAACTTCGAGGCGATCAGCTTCGACCTGGGGCCGACGCTCGCCGCGTGGCTTGA
>JBDTAI010000543.1:0-4155 GCA_039924685.1 Ktedonobacterales bacterium | reverse complement strand
TACAGCCCAGTTTTGTTCCGACGCGCCCTGGCCCGCGCCCGCTGCCTGCGTCCGGCGCGCCGAAACAAAGAGGACTGCGCAGATGGCGCTCATCAGCAATGCCAGCAGGCAACTCACCAGACGTATGAACATCGGCGACATAAAAACACTGCTCCTTCATCTCATTTCGGTCATCCGGGCGTCACTGATGTCGCGGCAAGAAGCTACCTTGCTGGCGCCGTCACACCGCGTAGCGACAATGATTGCCGATACGCACATGTAGGTCTCAGCCGCCGACATCAGTAATGCTCCACCCAGCATACCATGAGGTGGCAAGGAAGTAATGGCGCATATAGCGCGTGGCCTGCTGGATGGACTCCGGACTGTGTGGGGGAATGCCATTCCACCAGCTATGGATCGAACAGAGGCAAGTGGTATCACAGTGAGACCGCAATGCCAACCGTGGAATTACATTGTTCCATTCAGGCGCTTCATACGTTCCATCAATTGAGAGCTTTGCGGTGCGCGTCACTCGAAATAGTGTGGGCGACCGCAGCGCGCCGCCTGCCGTTATGCAAAATAGAGGCCAGCGCCAGACAGTGCGCAACGTTATGGCTCTGATGTATTCCGCGAGGTGATCTATGAAAAAGCGCATCTCTACTATTGTAATTGGCGTCGTCGTGAGCATTGCTCTGGCGGGGCTGGCGTTCGCTACCGTGCTATCGCTACACGCGCCGAAGGCGTTAGCATCGGTGAACTGCACGCCTACTAATTTTTATCGCGACGGCATCAATCTGACGGCGGCGCTTATCAATCCAGCGTCAACGGTGAGCGGCGATGTGGACGCCAGTGGCTGCAATATCGGTGTGTACTACAGCGCAGGCGTGACAGGAACCGTTGACGGCGCCACTATTCACAACGCAACGTACTATGGCGTTGTGAATAATGGCGGCGCAGTGAACGTCACCAATTCGAGCATCCATGAGATCGGCGAATCGCCGTTCAATGGCGATCAGCACGGCGTCGCCGTCTACTGGGTATATGGCAGCGCGGCGACAGGCTCGATCACTAATAACATGATCTGGGACTATCAGAAGGGCGGCATCGTCGTCAATGGCGTCGGATCCTCCGCCGACATTCGTGGCAACACGGTGAAGGGCTTCGGCCCCATCAACTTCATCGCGCAGAACGGCATCCAGATCGGCTATGGGGCGGCCGCAACTGTGATGAGCAACACCGTATCTGGCAACTCATATACGGGAACCAGCACAGTCTCTGGCGGCATCATCGTGGTGGGTGGTCCCTGCTATGGCGCCGCGTACACGACAGGCACACACATCGTAGGCAACACGGTAGTCAATAACGATGTCGGTATCTGGCTGACGAATATTGACGCCGATTGCGTGTCGGCCCCAACAACAGCCACGAACATCAAGGTGGTCAACAATACGATCAGCAATGACGCAGTGAACAACAACTATGGCGGCTTTGGGTATCAGGCTGGTGTGGCCGATCAAGGCTACAACGACAAGATCATTCACAACACCATCTCAGGCGCCGGCTACAATCCGGCCACCAGCGCGACCGCGTATTTGGTGGCGATTGACGCGAGCAGCAGCTTTACCAACAAGGTGAAGGTCCATGCGAACGTTATTAGCTAGCTAGCTAGCGTGTTGAGTACAATTCAGAAAGCGGAGTGAGCGAGGCTCACTCCGCTTTCTATACCCACTAGCGTCTGTTAATACGCAGCCTCACCAGGCGCAACGGACCAGGCGGGCAACGCCAGCAGTCGTCCGGGGAACGTCAGATCGAGCGTCAGCGGCTCATCAGGCGCCCGCGCAGACGCCGGTCGCGGAGCGGCTGGCTGGCGATGCAGCGCAGGATCGCAACGTTCCCACCAGCCTCGTGCGCAATGGCGCGCGCATTATCCAGCATGGCGGCGAAACGTCCAGGGGCTATCGAGGATCACTGTAAGTCCCTGTCGCGCACAGAGATCGCGCCCCATCGCCAGCAGCAGCTTGTACGAGGCCGGTCCAGCCAGTTCTTCAGGGACATCGCCATCCAACAGCGACGATTTCAGCGTGTCTTTGTCCACCACCGGCCAGCCGAGGGCGCGACCAAGCGCTAGCGTCGTCTTGCCCGCGCCCGGTAGCCCCGCCATACACAAACTGTCGTCATCTTCCGCCTATTTGCCATCCAGCAGGGGGAGCACCTGGGCGAAGCGTTCGATACCTGCGACGCCATCTGGCTCGAACTGGCAGATGAGATGCTTCACGCCGACGTTGGCGAAGGCGCGCAACTCCTCGGCCACCGCTTCTGGCTCACCGACGATGCCGGGGTCTTTGCCCTCTTCGACGGCTGGCGGCTGCTCGCCCGGCGCCAGCACATGCACCATCGTCCCCGCCGTCAGTTCGAGCGTCGCCGGATCACGTCCCACTTTCTCGCAGGCGGCCAGCATATCGGGATACACCTTCTCAACACCCGAAGCGTGCCGATGCCAGACGGTGTTCCAGGCGTCGGCGTAACGCGCCGTCAGTTCCAGCATGCGCGGTTTGTGGGAACCGATCCAGATTCGCGGCCCGGTCGCCGTTGGTCCTCGCGGCCGCAAGATCGTATTGGGCGCCTGGTAATACTGCCCATGGAAGTCCACCTTGCCCTCATGCAGCAGTGGAACGATGATCTGAAGCGCCTCCTCGAAACGGCTGGCCAGATGGTCGAAGGGATAGCCAAAGGCGTCATATTCCGGCTTGTGCCAGCCCGCGCCCAACCCCAGGATGAAGCGCCCGTTGCTGATCTCATCCAGGCTGTCGGCCATCTTCGCCAGCAACGCCTGATTGCGGAACGACGTGCAGGCCACCAGCGGACCAAGCTGAATGCGGCTGGTAAGCGCCGCAACGCCACTTAGGAAGGTGAATACCTCCCAGCAGCCCACCTCTGGCTGTTCAGGGAAGCGATAGATCAGGTGGTCCGCCAGCCAGAACGAGTCGAAGCCGAGGCGCTCCGCCGCCTGCGCCTGCGCCACGATGTCGCTGAAGCGCGGTGTGCGCCCGTCGGGTGGCTCACCACCGAGTGAGCTTTCGCCAAGTGAAGGCATCACGCCAATCTGCATTTGCTTCCTCTCCCGTAATTTGCGTGGCAACGTAGCGTACTCGTTGATGAGGGCGCCACACCGATATTCATATGCCGCTTGCGTGCTTCGTTCGCTATTTCACCCATTCGGGCATCTCGTCGTGGTCTATGCCGAAGTGGTGCGCCAGTTCGTGCAGCACCGTCGCCCGCACCTGCGCCCGGATGCGCTTGGGATCGTTGCGACAGATGTGCGTGATCGGGCCACGATAGATCGTGATGACCTCCGGCCCGTTGCCCGCGCCGGTTTGATGCGTCAGCGGCACGCCAGTGTACAGTCCCAGCAGCAACCCACCTGGCGGAACCTGCATCTTGCGCAGTGTCTCGGCGTCTGGCTTCTGCTCAACGCGCACCAGCACATTCTCCATAAACGCATAGAACTCGTCGGGCAGGCTGGCGACCGCCTCATCCACCAGTTCCTCGAAGGCTTGCTGGCTGATCTCACCTGTCGCGGTTGAGTCTTGCGCATCGCCCGCTGGTGAATCGGGTGGTGGATTGTGCGGCGCCGTTGGTTTCGTCGCTGTGCTAGCGGTGCGGCGGACTGTGCGTGGCCGCGGTGTGAAGCCACGCGGTTCGCCTTCCATCCAGGTGGTTGCGGCGCGGGCGAGCGGGGTGCCGGGGAGGAAGAAGCCTGCCAGCACCACCAGCCCAATGACAGCGATCACCCCGACGATGATCAGCGGGGCAGATGAACTGGGGCCGCCGTTGACTGCGCCGAGAAAGACCGCCAACCCAACGATCAGGCCAAGCAGGCCGAAGAACTGTCCCGTGCCATTGGGATTGCGGCTGGCATGATCATAGACACCATAGCCCGTCTCGACCCGTAGCGGGCGTGTCCCCAGCACGTGGTGCATGGGTGTGAAGGGATCGCGCGGATCATGCGGGATATAGCCGTCATGCGGACCATCGCCTGAAGCTTCCTCCCTGCGCGCGGCGGCTTCGTCCTCCGCTGTCCAGGGGCGGCGCAAATCATACTCACGGCGCAGTAGCGGATCGCTCAAGGTAGCATAGGCGCGGGTGATGGCGCGCATTCGACGTTCGGCGCGGGCG
>JBDTAI010000542.1:0-5611 GCA_039924685.1 Ktedonobacterales bacterium | reverse complement strand
ACACGCGCCAGTGAACTGCAGTCGCTTGTGACGACGGCATTGGGTGAGCATGGGCGCATCACGGTGGCTTCCCGCTCGATGAGCGCTGATGACACACTCCCTCATCTCGACGCCAGCGCCCTCGTCGTCGCTGATCTGGCCACCATCCTGCTGACCGGGGTACAGACGCAGGCGCTGCATGAGTTCGTGCGGCGGGGTGGCGCGCTGATCGCGCTGGGCGAGATGGCGCCTGGCTGGCAGGATAACCGGCGCCTGCATGAATTGCTGGGCATTGGACCCGCTGTAGCGCATAGCCCGGTGACCGAACTGGTGATCCAGGTGGCGAGCGACCATGACATCACCCGCCGCCTCGACCCCACTTGCCATGCCACTGGCTCCTGCGCCCTGCTCGATGCCGCGCCCGACGGCGCCGCAGTCCTCTTCACTACAAGCTGGCGCTATGCCACGGTCCCTCTCGCCTGGATGCGCCCGTATGGCAAGGGTATGGTCTACTTTGACAGCTTTACCGCTGCTGAAGGTGAGCATGAGCCGGAACCGTTGCGGCAGGCGCTCTTCCGCGCCATCCGCTATGCGACGGGCTGGCGTGAGGGGCCGCCGATCCGTGTGGCCATGATCGGCTATGGCGCCATCGGTTTCGAGCATGGCTCCGCGATGCAGGCGACCCCCGGCCTGGACTATACGTTGGTCTGCGACCGCAATCCGTCGCGGCTGGCCGTGGCGCGCGATGCCTTCCCACACATCCGCACGACTACCGAGATCGCCGATGTGCTTGCCGACGACGCGATTGACGCCGCCATCGTCGCCGCGCCGCCCAACACGCACGCTGCGCTTGCCCGCGACCTGCTGCTGGCGGGCAAGCATGTGGTGGTGGAGAAGCCCTTCTGCCTGACCACCACTGAGGCCGACGACCTGATCTCGCTTGCCAATGAGCGGAACCTGACGCTGACCGTCTACCAGAACCGCCGATGGGATCCCGACTTCCTGGCGATTGCGCAGGTGGTCCGTGAGGGGCGGCTTGGCGATCTGTTTCATGTCGAGATGTTCATCGGCGACTATCACCACCCGTGTGACTTCTGGCACTCGCATGAGCCAATCTCCGGCGGCGTCTTCTATGACTGGGGATCGCACTATCTGGATTGGGCGCTGACGCTGCTGCCCGACAAGATCGCCGATGTGCGCGCCAGTACGCAGAAGCGGGTCTGGCTGGATGTCACCAACGCCGACCAGGCCACGCTGCATATCCGGTTTCAGAACGGCTGTGAGGTCATATTCATCCACTCAGATGTGGCGGCGCTGCTCAAGCCCAAGTGGTATGCGCTTGGGACGAAGGGCGCGCTGGTGGCCAACTGGCGCCACGAAACCGTCACCAGCCGCAAATGGAGCGGCGACCTGATCGAAGAACGGCTGGCCCCCTCCGAGGCGCTGCCCATCGTCACGCTGGCCACCCGCATCGCCGAGGGGCGCATCAACGAGGAGCAGCTTGCCCTACCGCCTGCGCCATTGCAGCCCTTCCACCGCAATCTGGCGAACCACCTGCTGGCGAGTGAGCCGCTGGCCGTCTCGCCCACCTCTTCGCGCCGCAACATCGCCGTGATGGAGGCTGCCGCCTACTCCGCCGCCCACAACAGCGTCGTCGTCCCGATTGATGAACGCTACGCCTGAGCGTATGAGGTATAGTGAAGATGGCGGCGTGGCGGCTGGACCGCTCTCGGCCTTGAAAGGCCGGAGCATGGATGAGGAAGGGACTACAGTCCACTACGACTCGCCATTGTCAGGCTCGGCGCTGTGTATGCTATGTATATTGCAGTGGCGCGGGAGAGGCGCGGCCTCATTCGCCATCATGCAAAACGCCATCATGCACAGCCCGCGCAGGCGGGCTTTGCGTTGCGTAGTACCTTCAGGCGCGGGTTTACCCGCCCGCCGTTCCCTTGCGCAAACAGCGACAATATGGGGGGCATCATATGAGCAGCGTAAACGGCGGCAACCAGAATAATCCAAGCAATCCGGCGCATGGGGAAGTCTCTCTAGAGCAATCTACCCCTGCACAGCCATTGACCTGGGGCGTGCTGGGGACAGGTATGGTGGCCAGCCGCGCCATTGTTCCGGCGCTGTCGCATGCCCCGTGGGCGCGCTTGCTTGCCGTCGCCAGCCATGACCAGCAGCGCGCCAGCGCCCTCGCCAGTACGCATGGTGTCCCCAAAGCCTACGCCGACTATCAGGCGCTGCTCGACGACCCGGAGATCGCCTGCGTCTATATCGCGTTGCCCAACAATGAGCATCGTCCCTGGGTGGAACGCGCGGCGGTGGCGGGCAAACACATCCTCTGCGAGAAGCCGCTAGGGCGCAACGTCGCTGAGATACAGGCGATGCGGACAATCTGCGAACGGGCGGGCGTCACATTGATGGAGGCGTTGATGTACCGCTTCCATCCACGCATCGCGCGCGCGCAGGGGATGCTGTTGGGCGGCTCCATCGGCGAGATCGAGCTTGTGCAGGCGTCGTTCTGCTTCCAGATGGCCGATCCCAACAACTACCGGCTGCGTCATGGCGCAGGCGGCGGCGTGTTGCTGGATGTTGGTGGCTACTGCGTGCATGCGGCGAGTAGTTTCCTGCATGCCGAGCCGCTGGCGACCCAGGTATTTTCGCGTCAGGGGCGCACCGGTGTGGATGTCACACTGGCCGCCACGCTCGACTTCCCAGGCGGGCGCACGGCGCAGATCACCTGTAGCTTCATCACCAGCGAATATCAGCGGCTCACACTGGTCGGCACACACGGTGTGCTGGAGCTACCCCGCGCCTTCACCGCCTGGAAGGGTGAGGATGCGCCGATCCTGCTCTCCCGCGACGGCGGCGCCACCGAGATCATCCCCTGCCCGCCCGCTGACCCCTATGCGCTGATGGTGGAGGCGTTCACACGCGCCATCACCCAGGGCGCCCCTGTCCCCTATCCACTGGAAGAATCGCTGGCGACGGCGCGCATCGTCGAGGCGATGGTCCATGCCGCGCGCACAGGCCGCCGTGAAGCCATTGCGTGACACGCTGGCTCCCATTCTGCGTGTATCCCGAACACACAAGGGGACCAGGCGGTGGTGGTCACCGATGTGGTACACTATCAAGTGTAAGGCGCATGGGCCACCGCACCGCCGCAAGGCGAGAGAGCGCGTCTGTTGCCAGTAGTGAATGCGCCACATTCCTTGCGCTGCATACCCTATGAGACACAACAAGACACGATCTGTCTGAAAGAAGATCAACCACCTATGACACGAATTGGCGTTCTTGCGTTGCAGGGTGATTTCCGTGAGCATATGCGCGCTATCGTGCGATTGGGCGGCGAGGCGCGCGCTGTGCGCCTGCCAGCGGACCTCGATGGTCTCGATGGCCTGATCATCCCAGGGGGCGAGAGTACTGTCATTGGCAAGCTGATGGTGGAGTATTCCCTCGATCAGCCGCTACGGCAGGCTATCGCTGCCGGTTTGCCCACCTGGGGAACCTGCGCGGGGATGATCCTGCTGGCCCGCGAGACGGATAATGCCCTGCTGGGGCAGCCGCTGCTCGCCGCGATGAACGTGCGTGTGCGCCGCAACGCCTTCGGGTCACAGCGCGAGAGCTTCGAGACAGCCTTGCATATACCCGCGCTGGGCGATCAGTTGTACCACGCCGTCTTCATTCGCGCCCCCATCGTGGAGTCAGTGGGCGCGGGTGTTGAGGTGCTGGCGCGGCTCGACCAGCCACGGGACGGCGCCGATATCGTGGCCGTGCGCCAGGGGTCGCTGCTTGGCTCGGCATTCCATCCAGAGGTGACTGACGATCTACGATTCCATGATTACTTCCTCGGCATGGCGCGCAAGGCGCACTTCGCTGGCTCATTCCAGTTGCAACACGCGGAACGGGCATAACGGCGCGGCGTCATCTGTCGGCTGTCGAGGTTCCTGGTGGTTCTGCGTTCGGCTTCACTGTTGAAGCGAGCGTTATAAGGCCACCGCAGGGAGGGCTGCATCTGCGCATGATACGGCCAGTGCTCTACGTCAATCTTCCCGGCATCGTCCGTGCATTCGACCAGCGCGCGCGGGCGCGGCAGGGCGATTACGCCAATTTTGTCGTCGCTCCTGAGATCGAAGAATCACGGAGCGGTCCGGCTGCCCTCCTGAGCGCGATCCTCCCCATCACCCCCGACGCCCTCACCTGGATCTGTGAGGACCACTGGCGCTTGCTCGGTCTGGCGCAGGCGCGTGTGCGCCCTGGCGGCCTGGCCTGGGATTTGGCCTATCTCGCCGCGCTCACCAGTCCAACCAGTCCAACCAGTCCAACCAGTCCGGGCGATTCCGCCGACACTATGGGCCTCGCCAACAGGCGACAGGAGATCGCCACGCAGGCGCTGGCCGATGATACGCTGATGGAACTGCTGCAATACGCGCTCAACGCCGCCATCAGGCGCAGCGTGCAACGGTTCTTTGTGCGGGTGGAAGATGAGCGGCCCGAACTCGAACTCTTTGGCAAGTTGGGCTTCCAGCGCTATGCCCGCGAGTCCACCTATCAGCTTGAGAGCGCGGTGGATGGACTGGCGGCGCTGGACGTTTCCGCCGCAGCGTCAGGCAATCGGAAGATCATTGGGGATACGACTGCCAACACAACGGAAACAACTACAACTAACATATCATCTGATGCCCACCGCAATCCACTGGCTGCGCTGGCGACCCTGGCGCCACAGAAACGGGCGGCTCTGGTGATTACACCGGATGCGCCGCTGCGACCCTGGCGCCACCACGACGCCTGGGGCCTGCTCCGCCTCTACGACGCCTGCACGCCGCGACGGGTGCAGGTGGCCGAGAGCCTGACGAGCGAGGAGTTCGTCTATACGCGGGCGGCTGGTGGACGCACCTGGTATGTGCCGCTGCTTGAGCCGACCACGCTCGCCTTCGTCACAGATCGCGGCGCGCGGCTTGGCGGCTGGCTTCGACTGCGCTTTGGGCGCGGTTCCCAGCCACATCTGCTCTCACTCATGACACATCCCGACGAAGATGATCTGGCGCAGACGCTCTTGCGCTTCGCCCTGCGCATCTTTGCTCAGGAGGCGCCACGCCTGGTGATCTGCCAGGCGCGGGAATATGAGACTGAGGTGATTGACACGCTACGCGCCGCTGGGTTCGCTCGCATCGGCTCGCATGCGCTGCTCGTCCGTCATCTTACGGCGCGACTGGCCTGGAACAGCACTGTCCCCGCGCTTGACTCGCGGATGGTGTACGGCGTGAAGGGGTTCGGGACAGCTCCGACACGCCTCAGCGAAGGTAGAAAAGACATAGTATGCCAGAAATCATCACCGACGATCTTGACACTCTGCTCGCCGTCCTCCCCCTCCGTGTACGGGATGCGGTCCTCCACCTTGCAGATCGCGACGACCTGCTCGAGATCGTCCTTGACCTCGGACGTTTGCCCGAGGGACGCTTCCCCAATCGTGAAGTCTCATTGAGTGATGGGCTGGTGAGCCGGGAGGATTTGGGCTATGTCGTGGAACGGATTGGCCAGTTTGGCGACGACAACCGGGCGGGCATCGGGCGCACGCTGCACCGCATCAGCGCGATTCGCAACCGGCGCGGCGAGGTAGTGGGGCTGA
>JBDTAI010000541.1:0-3156 GCA_039924685.1 Ktedonobacterales bacterium | reverse complement strand
GCATGAGGGCGGCCACGCCTTCCACGCCTTCGAGATGGCGCCGCTGCCCTATCTGCAACTGAAGCAGGAGCAGATGCTGCCAATGGAGTACCTCGAGGTTCCCTCGACAGCGATGGAACTGCTTGGCTCGCCCTATCTGACGACGCAGTACGGCGGCTTCTATACCGAGGCGCAGGCGGCGCGCGCCCGGCTGGATACCCTCAGCGGCATAATCACCTTCTGGCCGTATATGGCGATGGTGGACGCGCTGCAACACTGGGTCTATGAGCATCCCGACGAGAGCGCCGATCTCGCCTGCTGCGATGACCAGTGGGCCGACCTGGTGGACCGCTACTGGCCGGACCTCGACTGGAGCGGCGTCGAGCGCGAGAAGCGCGGCTACTGGCGCCAGCAGTCACACATCTTCACCGACCCGTTCTACTACATCGAATATGGCATGGCGCAGCTTGGCGCTGTGCAGATATGGGCCAACATGCTACGCGATCCACAGCAGGCGGTGTCAGCCTATCGCCGTTCGCTGGCGCTGGGTGGCGCCGCTACCCTGCCGGAACTCTATGCGGCGGCGGGCGCGCGCTTCGCCTTCGACGCCGACACGCTGCGCCAGGCGGTAGACCTGCTGGAAGCCACCATCACCGAACTCGAACCGCTAGCCCAGAGCGAAGGGTAAGGCTGAACACCGATTCGCATTGTAGGGGCGTCCGGTGGACGCCCGCCCACCATTTCCCAGTCTCGCATGATCGGCATACTGGTAGATATGATGGGAAGTCTGGGGAGGAACCATGGACGCCGATATGCGTGAACTGGAGCGAAAGGCATGCGTACCAGCGCTGATCCGGTTGGAAGGCTTCAACTCACAGGCAGTCATTCCATTTGACTGCACAATCCACCATCTCTATCAGGCGATGCAGGAGTTCGCCTCGTTTCTCCAGTTCGTGAATGAACAGTTGCATACAAAGGACATGCCCCGCCTCGAAACGTTGCTGATGCCTGCAAACTTCAGTGGTGTCGTCAGCGAGTTCATGAACATCAGCATACCCAAGTATTGCGCGACGCTTGTGAAGAACACCTACCACAACGGTCATCCCGACATGCTACCCGCTGGCAGGTATCCAGGCAACGCCGTCCAGTATGCTCATGAGGGCATCGAAGTGAAGGCGTCACGGTATCTCAAAGGATGGCAGGGCCACAACGCCGAAGAAAGTTGGCTGATGGTGTTTGTCTTTGATAGCAACAGGCCAGCGGATGCCGCGAAGGGCATCTTACCCAGGCCATTTCGCTTCGTGAAGGCTGTCGGCGCACATCTCACCAAGGAGGATTGGCGGTTCTCTGGTCGGTCGGAGCAAAGCCGCCGTACCATCACAGCCAGCGTCACCGATTCAGGCTATGCCAAATGGAGGCCAACTGGCTCTATCGTGCGGATGATTTCAACGAACGTGATGAGGCGTTTGCCACTGCGCCAGAGGATGACGAGTCGTAACAACTGAACAACTGACGCTACCGTGACGGTTTAATCTGTCATGCAGAACTTACGAGAGCAGGAGCTTCAATTGCGTTGGCGCTTCGTCGTCTACTTCGCCTTCCTCGATGCCACTATCTTCATTAGCGCCCGCGAGGAATTGTTGCCCCCATTGTGCCTCTAACGCCGCCAGTTGTGGAATAGCCTGCTGGCTCATCGCATAGTAGTCGGCAAAGCGCTCGATACCAACACACGGCACGCCGATGGCCTCAGCAGCTGCGATGGTCGAACCCGATCCCATGAACGGATCGGCGATCACGCCTACGCCTAGCGGCAACGCCGCATGTGCGATCTGCCGCAGGAAGGATTGTGGCTTCAGGCTTGGGTGATCCGCGATGAGGCGTTCACGTCGTGGCGTGCGCTCGCTGAGGATCACATCGTTGAAGGGCAGGCTATCGGGCCGACGCCGCAATGCGCCTGTTTCATAGATGCGTAGACACTCGCTCACCGTCATCTTCGGTGGCAGCGGCTTGCGCAGGATGCCCCACGGTTCGTAGCAGCCGCGAGGCAGCGAGCAAACATCAGGATACTCCTGCTCGGCGTTCTTGGGCCTGTCCCCGCCGCGCAATGTCCGCACAAGGCGGATCGTCTCGCCACGAAACTCCAGGCCGCCCTCCACTAAAGCCGCGAAGACTGGCTGCGAGAGAAAGGCGTTGCTGGCAAGAAAGACATGGCCGCCGGGGCGCAGCGCATGCGTGACGAGCCGCGCCCATTCGAGGAAAAATCGCTGGAGTGTGGCGCGTTCTTTGGCGTTCAGCGCAGTGAAGCGTGGCAGCGGTGCGCGCGTATGCCCATCGAACGAGGGCGGAATGCGCCAGACACCACCATTCCCATTCGCCCGCTTCTCGATCTGATCGAAGTTGTATTCCTTGACGCCATACGGGGGATCAGTGATGATGGCATGCAGGCTATTCTCCGGCAATCGCCCCAGCCACTCGAAGCAATCCGCATGCACCACCCGCGAACGTCCGATGGCGATGGAGCGGTAGTCCAGCGCAAACGCCGCCAGCGGATCATCCTGAGCAACTCTCACCTGCTTGCGCGCCGTAGTCATTGGCCGCCTCCATTGCCATCTACCATACACCTGCGCACCTATTCTCTCTCAGTATACCAGAAGCGACCGCTACTCTAGCTTTGCGATGTCACGTAGGCTATGAGCCAGTGAGTTTGCTTCAGTACGTTTACTGCGGCGCGTGGCTGGGGTTGATCGTCAGGCGGTCGAGGTCGCGGGTGGTGGCGTAGGGGATATAGCCCTTCGCCTGCGCTTTCGCGTAGAAGTCGGAGATCAAGCGCGGCTGGGTAACGTAATCCACCACCAGCACGAATTTGCCTGCGCGGCGGAAGACATCAAGGTTGGCAAGCACGCTGGCGGTGTGGTCGGCGTCCTGCGGCGTGTCGCCATCATACCAGGTGTCTTCCTCGCCGATGCCTGAGACTGCCTGCACATAGTCGGCGTGCGCGGACAACTCCTCGCCGTTCTGCGGCACAATCAGGAAGTTCGGTCGCCCCTTCGTCACCCGCGCATAGTGGGCGAGCGCCTCGACGAAACTCACCATCTCCTGCTCCGCCGAGGCGCGATTGAGGCCGCTTGGGCCGCCCGGCTCCCAATATTGATAACCGTCCACAATGTCGAGGTAGAC